>JAIRXX010000129.1 GCA_031268065.1 Propionibacteriaceae bacterium | reverse complement strand
CTGGAATTCTGCCGCCAACCGCTTCGCCATCGGCAATCCCATCGCGCCGAGGCCGAGCACCGCTATCGACTTGGTCATTTCGCCTCGCCCTCCGCGCCGATTCCGCCCACCAGGGTGGGGGAGCTGAGCAATTCAACCACTTCTAGCAGTGCCGCGTCAGTTCCGACGTTCCCGGCGAAGACCACATAGGGGATGCCGGCGCCGGGGCCGTCCGCGCCTTGCCAGAGCGCGATTATGCCCGGCTGCAGGCATCCGCGCACCACAGCCCGGCGCATCCGCAACCCGCCACGGGCCAGGTCGGAGGAAGTGATGCCGCCTTTGGCGATGACGAATCGGGGCCGGGTCGCGTCTACCACTGCCGCTGTGATTTCGGTCAATGCGCCAGAGACCCGGCGGGCGATTTCCAGGCTGTCGGCGGCGTCGTTCCCAGTGACCACTTCGCGGCTGGAGAAGAGCACTACATTCGATTCGGCCAAAGTGGACACGATCGACTCGGCAAGCTTCTGGATACCTTCGCCGACAGGGGGCTGGGTGTCGCCTCGCTGCTCTGGGGCGCTCTGTTGGCCAGCCGCCTGGCCGAGCAGATCGGCTACCCGCAATTCGATGGCAACGGTGTTGGGAGCACCAGTGCGCAGCCGTTCTAACTGGCGGCTGGACACCCCGACGTGGGAGCCGACGACGATTAGCCCGCCAACGGCACCCTGCTGCTGGTCGGAGAAGATATCGTCGGCCTGCAGCGGAGCGCTGGCCGCCTGGCCGATCAGCGCTCTGATGAAGGGCGGGCCTGAGCGCGGCAGGACGTTCTTTCCAGAACAGAGCACGCCGAGGGCGAGGGAGCGCAGGTCGTCCTCGCCCACCGCGTCTGCGGCGACCGTGCGGCGATCTGCCAAGCGGCGCAGTGCGGCGGCGACGGCATCAGGGCCGCTGCGGATCGTCCCGAGGTCCAATTCCGTCACCTCGACGTGCGTCCCGGTCCGTTCCGAGGCGTAATCGGCCAACCGGGAGGAGCGATAGCCGAAGGTGGCGTCCCGGGCGAATTCCGACTCGCCTGCCCCACACAGCCCCCCATCGGCAAGGCGCAGATAGTGGGTGCCGCCGATGGTCACCCGGCCCGCTTCTGGGAAGGCCAACGCCAGCAGCACCGCGTCCACGGGCGGCTCGCCCAGTTTTGCCAAAGTGTCGGAGATGACATCGGTTTCCAGCGGAAAATGGCCGCGCAGGGTGGAGTCGCTGCGGGAAGCGAAACGCACTTTGGCACCGGCCTCGCGGGCAGCCGTCACCGCGTTGCGCACCAACTCGGCGTTGCAACGCGCGGCAGCTCCCGGATCGAGGCTGCGTGAATTCGTCTCTACGAATATCGCCGGGGCGGCGCCCAAGCGGGTTATCTCAGCGAAGGCCCAGGCGAAGTCGGAGACTTCCCAGGCGGTCAGCGCGATCACATCGTGAACGGCCTGGGTGCCGGTCGGATCGTCGTCGGCAACGATCAATATCGTCTTGTCCAAAGCGGCTTGCACCGCTTCAGGGCGTACTGGGCATTCCGGGGGGTAGGACGCCAGCAGTTCTGCTTGGGAAACGTTCATTTCGGACTTCCTCGTTCGGGAGAGCGGCGCTGACGCTTGTTATTTAAACATCAGACCTCTAACATCTGATGTTATCAGATCCTAGTATTCGTGTGAGGTGCGATGAAGCGCAATAGCTTGGTCGAGGAATTGACTGGTTCCCTGCTCGACAACATCGTGGACGGCGAGTATTCGGTCAGCGACACTTTGCCGCCAGAGGCGCGGCTGGCGGACGCCGCTGGAGTCAGCCGATTGACGGTGCGCGAGGCGGTGGGCAATCTCCGCGCCCGCAACATCGTCTCGGTGCGGCGCGGCTTGGGCACCTTCGTGAACCCGGTGGAGGATTGGAGCGATCTGGATGCCGTCGTCTATGCGGCAATCAGGCGTGGGGACGAGACGGTGGCCAAGCAGTTGCTGGAGGTGCGCCGGATCGTTGAGGTCGGCGGCGCGGAGTTGGCGGCGCAGAACCGCGACGGCGATCTGGTGGCGGCCCTCGACCAGGCGATGCGGGATTTGGAGGCCGCTGACTCAGCCGACGACGTGCCAGCGGCGGCAGCCGCCGACCTGGCGTTTCACGACGCGGTGCTGCGTGCCACCAAGAATCCCTTCGTCCCGGTCCTCTACGCCCAAATGCGGCAGATATTGGAGGCGACCAGGCAGCAGACATCGTCTGTGCCGCAGGTCCGCAGCAGGGCGATAACCCACCACCGGGCGATTAGGGATGCCATCGCCGCAGGGTTGGGCGCTGCCGCACGCGAGGCTATGGACGCGCACATGGACCAGACCTGGGACGACTACCGCCGAATAATCGGCACTGACGAAGGAGACTATCGTGGCTGATGCCGCATTTCCGCTGGAGCGCACCGCAATTTTGACTGGAGCCGCCTCCGAACGAGGCATAGGCCGGGCCACCGCCGACCTGCTCGCCAGCCTCGGTTGGGCGGTGGCGATCCTCGATCTGGATGCCGCCGCCTGCGCCGAAGCCGCTGCTGAGATTGCCCGGCGCCACGGCGTACCCACGTTGGGCGTCGGAGTCGATGTCACCGACCAAGCGGCGGTGGATCGGGCGGTGGCCAAAGTCGAGGCGGAGCTGCCAGCGGTGGTGGCTTTGGTGAACCTGGCGGGCATCAGCTCGCCCACCGATTTCATGGAGGAGACCGTTGCCGGTTGGGAGCGGGTCTTCAAGGTGAACGTCACCGGCGCCTTCATCGTCTGCCAGCGGGTGCTCGCCGGGATGGTCGAACGCCGGTTGGGCCGGGTGGTCTGCCTTTCGTCGATCTCCGCCCAGCGCGGCGGCGGCACGTATTCAAAATCCGCCTATAGCTCGTCCAAGGCGGCGCTGATTGGGATGGTCCGCTCCATCGCCCGCGAATTGGGCCAATATGGGATTACCGCCAATTGTGTGGCGCCCGGAGCGGTTGACACCGATATCATGGGTGGGACTTTAGACGACGAACGCAAGGCGCAGATGGCGCAAGGCATCCTGGTGGGACGTATCGGCGACCGTGACGAAGTGGCCGCATTGATCGCCTTTCTGGTTGGCGACAAGGCTGGCTACGTCACTGCGGCTACATACGATATAAACGGCGGTCTGCAGATCTCTTGACCGGGGTTCGCATGTCCGAGACGAGGAAGTCGAGTTGGCGAGAAATGGGGATCGGGCAAGCTATGGCGAGGCGCCGCGATGATCAGGCTTAGCCATGTGGCGAAGACGGCGAACGTCTCGGTTTCAACGGCGTCTCGGGCTTTGGCCGGGCGCGAGCATGTCTCGGAGGAGACCAGGCAGCGGGTGCTGCGGGCGGCCAACGAGCTTGGCTATGAGCCGAATACTTTGGCGCGGGGCTTGCGGCGCAACCAGACGCGCATGGTCGGCATGTTGTTGCCCGATACCAGGGGCAGTTCGTTTTCGTCGGAGGCGTCGCAGCTGTTGCACCGGCAGTTGCAAGATTTTGGCTACGGGCTGCTGCTCTGCGCCAACCACCATGACCGCGAGGTGGAAAAGCGCTACCTGCAAACTCTGCCCAGTTTGGGCATAGCCGGGCTTTTTCATCTGCCGTTGGCGTCGGTGAACGCTGAACCGCTGCTGAGCGGCGGCAGCCCGGTTTGGGTGATCGAATTCCTCAGAGGGTCAGGCTCGACAAAGCTGGATGGCGTGGTGCATGACGAGGCAACTGGGTCGGTGCATGTGGTGGAGCATCTGGTCGGGCTGGGGCATCGGCGGCTGGGGCTGATCGTGGGGCCGACCAGGTTGGGGTCCACCTCCCAGCGGCTCGCCGGGGTGATGCGGGCGTTGGACTTCGCCGGGATAGACCGGGACTCGGTGCCGGTCATCAACGCCGAACACTCCTGGGACGGGGGAGGCCGGGCTTTCGCCGAATTGATGCAGCGCCGTCCTCGGCCCACGGCCATTTACGCCGCAGGGGCGCAATTGGCTTTGGGCGCGGCGATAGCCGCCCAAGATGCTGGCATCTTGATTCCGGGACAGGTTTCTTTGGTGGGCTTGGGCAATCCGTCTTGGGGTTCGTTGATGCAGGCGAAGCTGACCACTTACACCCTGCCTATCCAAGAGATAGCGATGACAGCCGCGCTGTTGATGATGTCGCGTTTGGAAAATCACGCCACAACCACTCCGGCCCCGGTGCAAATAACCATCTCCGGGCGGGTAAACGTCCGCGAATCCACAGCGCCGCCCGGCAGCTAAACGGCGGTGAGTTCGGCCCCTGGGTCCGCGCTGTCGTTCGCCCGCAGGAATTCCTTGAAGTCCATCGGATGCATGTCGACGACCTCGACCTTGCCTAAAAACTTCACTGCGCGACCGGATGCGTTGTCGCAGGGTTGTCGTTGGTCAGGGCTTTGGCTTTGTTGAGTTGGTGGAGCAGCCAGGTGGCGGCTACCAGGTCTGCGCTGCCGCCTGGACTCCACCCGGCGGCGCTGAATTCTGGGTCGGCGGCTGTCAGCGCCGCCCGCAAGCCGTCGGCGGTCGGGTTGGCGGTGTGCAGCTTTTGTGCCCATGCTTGAACTGTGCGCAGGGCAACGAGTCCGCCACGGCTGACTAGGTTCGTGTCGTTCACTGTTGACATGAGGGCGACCAGCGCGGATAAGAGCGCATCGTCGGGCGCCCAGCCTTGTTCGAGTGCCCGCTGGTAGTTTGGCAGGCCTTCGTCCACGACGGATGCGAATCCTGAAGCTGCTTCTCCCATAGCGCCTTGAATCCCGTATTGGAGTTGGGCTTGTTGGCCGTGTGTGGGTGTTGTGGTTAAGCCGGTGGCCGCGAGCCATTGGCTGGAAACCGGTTTGAGCAAACTCTGGATGCGCAACCTCCAGTTTGGTTTGGCTGCGACATCGTTGGAGTGCGTTTGGGTGGGCTGTGGTTCATCGGTGCTTTGGGCGTTGCCGGTGAGGGCGCACAACCAGCCGAGGGCAAAGATCGCGCCTTTGTGGGTGTTGACGCCTCCGGTTGCCGCCAGCATCGCGTGTTCGGCTGTTTTGCCGAGGTTTTGCAGCTGGTCCACCGACCAGCGCGGCTGCGCTCCGAGTTCTGCCATCTGTGAAAACTGCGGTTCGAGCGCGTCGGCGCTGGCTAGGAGTTGTCGCAGGTTCATGTCGGGGTGGGCGCCGGCGTTGAGCGCATCCACCAGTCCGGGTTTGGGAGACAGCCGGGCCTCGATTCGCAGTGCTTCCGCCGCGAGTGCGCCAATCGCCTTGTAGCGTTTGGCGCCTTGCGGCAGCCGCAACGTGTTTTGGCGGCTGGTTGGTCGGGCTAGGGTTTTGCTGACTGCGGCGGTCACTTGTTCCAATCCGTGCTTCCTGGACCGCGAGCAGGACGCGGCGTCTTCGCGGCAGATAAGGCATCGGCGGCGCGGGAGGCCGAGTTGTTCTCGGGAGAGCGGGCCGTTGGGGAGTACCACGTCGATGTCCCAGAGCCTTCCCCACGGGTGCCCGTCTTCCAGTCGGACCATCGCCAGTTTCAGCTTCTCCGCCGGGGCCGCCACTGCCAGCTGCAGCTCCGGCCCGGTGGCGGTGTGGAGTTCGACGCGGCCCGGCGCCGTCCAGCCATGTTGGGCCAGTTCTACCGCGATGCTTTTCGCCGCCAAGCCGAAAAGCCGCTCGATGGCGGGCGATTGTTTCACCGGGCCGGGGGAGACGATGGTGAGGGAGACGACCGGTTCGCCGCTGCGGCGGTGCAGCTCGGCTTGCCGGAGTGCCCGGTCATCTCGTGCCGCGAGCACGGCGGGCAGTGTCGGCGTGCTCGCGGTCATTTCAACACTTCGTGGACTTCGTCGATTACCGATCCGTCGCGGTAGCGCACCACTGCGACCACTTTGTCTCCGAATTCGGGCGAGCGGGGTCGGCCGGCGATGTCGATGGAACGCTGCAGGAGGTCGGCGATTGGGCTAAGCGGCAGGCCCAGCGCGTGCAGCCGCTCGTGAAGCTCGGGCCGGTTGGGGTTCACGGCAATGCCGGCATCGGTGACCAGTGCCGCGATGTCGGAGCCTGGGGTGATGACAGTCGTCACCTTCTCCACCACTGTTGGCGTGCGGGAGCGCAACAGCGGTGCCGTCACGATGGCCAGCTTGGCGCCGCGCGCGGTGTCGCAATGCCCTCCAGAGGCTCCCCGCATTACCCCATCAGACCCGGTAAGCACGTTGACGTTGAAATCGAGGTCTATTTCGAGCGCCGAGAGCACCACCATGTCCAATTCGTCCACATAGGCGCCAAGTCCGAGCGGGTTGGCATATTCTGCGGCGCTGATCTCGTGGTGGTTTGGGTTGGTTTTCAGGTCGTCAATCGCCCGGAGGTCGAACGACTGGGTATCGACCAGCCTGCCGACCAGGCCGGCATCGTAAAGGTCAACCATCTCGCCGGTGATGCCGCCGAGCGCCCAGGCCGCCTTCGTCTGGGTGGCGGACATTTGTTCCCGCAGGTATCGGGTGGTCGCGATCGCGGCTGCGCCTGAGCCGGTTTGCACCGAGAATCCCTCGTTGAACAGCCCGGAGCCGGTCAACACCTGGGCGGCCCGCCGCGCGATCAGCAGATCACGCGGATTCTTGGTCACCCTGGTGGCGCCAACGCCGATCCGGGACGGGTCGCCCACGGACGCCATCTGCACGATGAGGTTAACCCGGTCCTGGCGGATCGAGGCCGGATGGTTCGGGTAGGGGGCAAGCTCTTCGGTGAGCAGCACGACGCACCCGGCGTAGTCGACGTCTACCAGCGCGTAGCCGAGCGAACCGCAGCGAGTCTGCCCCGAAACGCCATTCGCATTCCCGAGCCGGTCGCAGCTCGGGACGCCGATGAAGGCCACATCGGGATGTATTTCGCCGGTCTCCATCAGCGCGGCCCTGCCGCCGTGGGAATGGATCTGCACCGGCTCGGCCATCAGCCCGTGGGAGATCCGGTCGGCTAAAGCGCCCCGCATACCCGAGGAGTAGATTTTGGCGATCACCCCCTGCTCGATGTAGTTGGCCAACTCCGAGTGGGCTTCGGCGAGCGAAGACGACGCCAGCGTCAGATCGCGGAAACCGAGCCGCGCCAGTTCTCCAACGACCGCGAGCAGCACGCGGTCACCCTCCCGGAAGTGGTGGTGGAAGCTGATGGTCCCGCCGTTGGCCAAGCCCGAGCGTTTGATCGCGACCGCAAGAGACTCGCAGAGTTTGCTGTAATGTTTGTCCATTTGTTGACTCCTCTCACAATCCCCTCGGCAGACCGTGGTCGGCGAAAGCGATTGAGCGCTTGGCGGCGGCGATGACCGGGCCATCGACCATCTGGCCGTCCACCGCGATCACTCCGAGGCCGCGTTCTTCGGCCTCCCGTGCGGCGGCGATCACCCGGTGCGCGAACTGCAGTTCCTTCTCTGAAGGCGCGTATACGCTGTGCAGGAGCGGAATCTGGCGGGGATTGATCAAGCTCTTCCCGTCGAAGCCGAGATGCTTGATCAACTCGGCCTCCGCCAAGAACCCTTCCTCATCGTCTACATTGCCCCAAACCACGTCATGGCAGGCGATGCCCGCAGCCCTGGCGGCGTGGAGCACAGCGCATCGCGCGTAGAACAATTCGCTGCCGTCGCGGCTGCGTTCCGCGTGCATGTCAAGCAGATAGTCGAAGCCAGCCAATGCCAACGCGACCATTCTCGGGCTGGCCGCCGCGATAGCGCGCGCGTTCACCACGCCGGAGGCGGTCTCAATGGCAGCCATGACCTTGGTTGAACCAACTGGACGCCCGCAATCGCGCTCAATGCCGGTGAGGCGCTGGTCAAGCTCCTCGATCATGGCGGCGTCATCAGTCATCGGCAGCCGGATGATCGCCGCACCCACCCGTACCATCGCCTCAAGGTCCTCGGCAAAGAACGGCGTGTTCATTCCGTTGATCCGGATGGCGACCCGCAACCCGCGCCATTGCGGACTCCTTAGCGCGCTGGCGGCC
>JAIRXX010000102.1 GCA_031268065.1 Propionibacteriaceae bacterium | reverse complement strand
CGCAGATCGGCAAAAGAAGACGAAAAGGGCTGAAATGCAGGTTCTGGTCCATCGCATTACAGTTTCTTGAGGATCTCTGCCGGGCTGATGATTGCCGGGTTGGCTGGGAAGTGCTTTAGATTGCCGGTTATCAGCGGTATTCCCAGGTGCTGGGACACTTCAAAAAATTTGGTGTCGCCTGGGTCGGGCTCAAGTGGCGGCAGCGGCTTGGGAAAGGTGGCCTCGCCTTCGGCTCTGATGAAGTCCAACACCACCCAGCTCCGCAGAATCTCCCGCGCCACCTAGCTAGGCGAGGGCTTGGGGTCTCTGCAATCACACAGGTACCAATCTCTGGCTGGCCCCAAGGGCGAAGCGCTGTGGGAGTCCTACATCGAGAACGACACGCCGTCGGCTTGGCGGCTGTGGTGGTGCTACGATTCCGAGCCGGACACGATCACCCTGGTCACAATAGGCCCGCATAGATAAACGCCGCGCTGTTCGGGACGGCTTGGCGGATCGGTCAGCGGGCGATGTCTGCGAAGCGGGCGGTGGTGATCTCGGCTAAGTTGGCCGGGGATAACTCAACCTGCAGGCCGCGTTTTCCGGCGGAGACGAAGATGGTGTCGAAAAGCTGCGCGGTCTCGTCGATCACGGTTGGGAGTTTGTTCTTCTGGGCGATGGGGGAGATGCCCCCGACGATGTAGCCAGACGATGCGGCAGCGGCCTTCGGATCAGCGAGCACGGCCCGCTTGGCGCCCAGCACGGCGGCGATGGCTTTCAGGTCCAACATCCCGGCCACCGGGACGACACCCACGCAAAGCTGCGGCTTGGAAACGCCAATGTCCACCACGAGGGTCTTGAAAATCTGCATTTCGTCAACTCTGAGCCCGGCGGCGGCCTCATGGCCGAAATCAGTGGACGCCGGATCATGCTGATAGCGGTGCAGGGTGAATTCGACGCCCGCTGCGGCGAGTGCGAGCGTAGCCGGAGTGCCGGTGGCCATCAAATTCTCCTGTCTCACAGTTCGACAAATGCTCGGGGCGCGCAGGACACGCCCCACGCCAGTGTCAGCGATCCTTCGGCTGATCTGGAATTCAATTCCAAATTAGCCGAGATTTTGCCACTCAGACCAGCAGCGCCACCAGCCAGGTAAGCAGTGGCGCTACGGCCAGCGCGGGCAGGAGGTCGCCTACTGGGATGCGCTTGATCCCGATCAGCCGGATGCCCAGGCCGAGCAGAACCACTCCGCCGGTGGCGCCCAGCGAATCTATCTGGCCGATGGAGAGGAAATCGCCCAAACCCATGCCGAGCAGGGTCAGCGCCCCCTGGTAGAGCGCCAGCGGGATCACCGACGCCATCACGCCGATGCCCATGCTGGAGGCGAAGGCGATGGAACTGAAGCCGTCCATCACCGATTTGACTACCAATTGCTCATTTCCCCGGCTCAAGCCGTCGGAGATAGAGCCGAGGATCGAGAGCGGGCCGACGCAGAAAATCAGCGCTGCCGTCACCATCCCCTCGACGAATTTGCCCTTGTCGGCCTTTTTGGCGATCTTGCCGCAGAGCCATTCGGCGCCCGCGTCCATCCGCGACTCCAGGCGCAGCAGCGATCCGATGATTCCACCGATCAGCAGCGCCCCCAACACCACCAGGTAGACCGCTTGCGGCCCGACCTCCGCGCTGAGCGCATCGCTCATGCCGTCGGCGATGGCATTGCCCCCCAGCACCAGGGTGAACAGGCCCATAGCCTGCACCACCAATCCGCTGGTGCGCTCGGGGAAACGATGCCCCAACACCAGTCCGATGGCACTGCCGAGCAGCACGGCGGCGACGTTTACTACCGTCCCAAATCCAGGAAACACATGTAGTAGTCAACCATTAGTGGCCGCCATGTCGGGACTTTGCGGTGAGTGTTGCGTAGAATCCAAGCTGTGCTTAAGACTTTGGACCTGCGTGAATTCGGCGAAGACTACCGTGCTGCCATGCCGAGGGCGGCGCTGGACGTAGCCGCCGCAATGGAGGTTGTCCGCCCGATCTGCCAGGCGGTGGCCGCCCGTGGCGCTGACGCGCTGCGGGAATATTCCGAACGTTTCGACAAAGTGGCGCCTGCTGCGCTGCGCGTTCCCGCCTCCGCGCTGGCCGAGGCTGAAGCCGGGCTGGGGACCGAATTGCGCGAGGCGTTCTGGGAGTCGATCAAACGGCGGACCAGCGTGGCAAAGACCGAGCTTGTCGCCCAAGCCCGCTGCGAACTGGCTCCGGGCGCGGTGGTCTCCCAATGGCAGCTGCCGGTGGGCCGCGTCGGGCTGTACGTGCCGGGTGGGCTGGCGCCGTTGGCGTCTTCGGTGCTGATGAATGTGATCCCCGCCCAAGTGGCTGGGGTCGCCTCGATAGCGGTGTCCTCCCCGCCGCAGGCCGAATACGGCGGGCTGCCGCACCCGACGATCCTTGCCATGTGCCAGCTTCTCGGAGTTGACGAGGTGTACGCGGTGGGCGGTGCCCAGGCGGTGGCGATGTTCGCCTACGGCGTCGCCGGATTGTGCCCGCAGGTGGACCTGGTGACCGGGCCGGGCAATGTCTACGTGGTGGCCGCCAAGCGGCTGTTGCGCGGGCAGGTCGGCATCGACTCGGAGGCTGGGCCGACCGAGATAGCCATCCTGGCCGATTCCACCGCCAATCCCACCCATGTGGCCGCCGACCTCATCTCGCAGGCCGAGCACGATCCGATGGCGGCGGCGGTGCTGGTAACCGACTCAGCTGAGCTGATAGCCGCCGTAATCCCGGAGTTGGAGAGCCAAGTCGCCCAGACCAAGCACGTAGAGCGGGTGCGGGCGGCGCTGACCGGGCCGCAATCGGCCATCATCCGGGTCCGCGATCTGGACCAGGGCATCGACGTGGTGAACGCCTACGCTGCCGAGCACCTGGAAATCCAAACCGCCGACGCGGCGAAAGTTGCGGCCCGAATCCGCAACGCCGGGGCGATTTTCGTCGGCGGCTGGTCGCCGGTCTCCCTGGGCGACTACACCGCCGGGTCCACCCATGTGCTGCCCACCGGCGGGTGCGCCTGCCACTCGTCTGGGCTGAACGTGAAGAGCTTCCTCAAAGCCGTCCACGTCATCGAATACGACCGTGACGCACTGCTGGAGGTCGCCGGGCTGGTCGAGACCTTCGCCCTTGCAGAAGACCTTCCCGCCCACGGCAATGCCATCACCGTCAGGCGAAACCCATGAGAGCCGATCCCAGCCTGTCCGAACTGCCGCTGCGCCCGGAATTGGTCGGCGAGCAGCCCTACGGCGCCCCGCAGTTGGACGTGCCAATCCGGTTGAACGTGAACGAGAACCCGTATCCGCCCAGGCCAGCGGTCGTAGCCGATTTGCGCGAAGCCATCGCCCAAGTGGCCGCGAGCGTGAACCGCTACCCGGACCGGGAGGCTACCGCGCTCCGGGCGGCGCTGGCCGGATATCTGAACCGGCTTCCAGGGCTGAAGCTGGACGCTGGGCAAATCTGGGCCGCCAACGGTTCCAACGAGGTGATGACCCAGCTCTGCCAAGCCTTCGCCGGA
>JAIRXX010000019.1 GCA_031268065.1 Propionibacteriaceae bacterium | reverse complement strand
TGGCCGTCAGCGGGAAGGCGGCGAAGTGCAGTTGATGGGTGCCGTTGCTAAGGTTTGGGTTTCTTTAGGGCGTCTCGGGCCATTCGGGCGGTGGTCGCCAGTGGGAGGGTGGCGGAGTGCGTTGCCGCTGTGGGGTTGTTGTCAGGGTTTGGGCATTTTCAGGGCGTCTTTGGCCATCCGGACGGTGATCACCACCAAGAAGGCGGCGAAAAGCATATTGCCGATGCGGGGATCGACCCAGGCGGCGGTGGCCGCGCCGAGTGCGCTGGTGACACAGGCGCCTGCGCCGATGAACATTCCAGCGGCCAGATCGACGTTGCCGCGTTTGAAATTGCCGATGGTGCCTGAGATCGCCGTTGGGATCATCATCGCCAGCGAGGTGCCCTTGGCCACCAAATCGCTGGCTCCGAAGAGCAGGATCAGCATCGGGACGACCACCAGGCCGCCGCCGATCCCGAGCAGTCCAGACAGCACGCCGACGATCAATCCGAGCGCGACCATAGCGGTGCCGAGCCAGAAATCGATTTGGATTTGCGAATCGCGGGAGGTGACCACGATGAACAGGGACACGATCACCGCGATGAGGAAGCCGATGAACGCCCAGCGGATCACTTTCTTGGGCAGCTTGTCGAGCAAATGGCTGCCTATTTGCGCACCGCCCACTGAGCCGATGACGATGAGCAGTGCTGCTAGCCAGTCCACGGCGTCTCTGCTGACATAGGAGATGACTGCCACTATCGCCGTCGGCACGATGGCGGCCAACGATGTGCCCGAAGCCTTGCGCACGTCAAAATGGGCGAAAGTGAGTAGCATCGGAACGATGATCGTCCCGCCGCCGACTCCGAATAGCCCGGATAGATAACCAGCGGCCACGCCGATGCCGATGAAGATCAGCCAGTGCTTCCACGTCCGGCCCGGCGCTGTCGGCTCAGTCATAGTGTCTCCATTCGTCCGGGACCATTGTCGCACCTGGGAAACTGATTCATCATTCCGGTGTCTGCTAGCGGGACGTTGCCCGCACATACGGCCCATTTTGCGCAGTCCTCCCTTCGGCATACATCCGAGCGGGCAGCTGTCAGTGGCGGCTTCTCGTGTGTTCCAAGTGGGACAAATTCGTGGTCAGTTGGCTTGGGTGTCTTGTGTTGGGGCCTGCCGGTGTGGCTGGCTTGGGGTTTGTCCCATTTTTGTCGGCAGGGGCTGATCAACTGGGCGTTGGCCGGTCGCCGGTCAACGGTTCTGGAAGGGGCGCTGGACGACGAATGCCCTGGCGCCGTCTTCGGTGGGGGAGAGGACGAGGGTGGCGGGATTGGAACCCTTGGGTCGCAGCCGTCGGCGCAGTGTGGCCGGATCGACGCCCAGACCACGGGTTTTTATCTCCAGGACGCCGATGTCGTTGGCTTTGACCCAAGAGCGCAGGACGCGCTCATCGAAGGCCAACTCCGCAAGCACGGTGAAAGCCGTGGCGAAGCTGGTGCGGACAAGTTCCGCGCTGGCTATGTAGCCGATGCCGACGCGCAACGGCCACCCGGACACCAGTTCGGCCACAGCCGCCAGACCCCCGGAACGGATCACTGCCGGGTCAGGCTCGTATAGGTAGCGGGGTTTGCCGCCCAGCCGGGGGCTGGCCGTCCCGGCAGTGATGGGCAATTCCTCGCCAGCGGGCAGCAGTAGCGCCGTCCGCGAACCGGAGGGGTGGGCGGGGTCTCCCGACCAGAGGCAAAGCTCGACCAGCTCGCCGGATTCGCTCACCCAGACTGCCCCCAAATCGTCCGGGATGAGGGAATGTTCCAATCCGGGACCGGCTTTGACGCATCCTGGCCGATCTCGGATCGCGCCCAGGCAGAATTCCCAGCTTGGGCTGAGGTCGTCCAGCCGCCAACTCCGCCCGCTGGCCGTGCGCCGGGCCGGGTCGAGGAAGATCGCCTCGTCGGGGGCGGTGGGGGGCATTACGGCGTCCTGCGCGGTCGCGCAGACAACTTCGGCATCGGCGTTTGGGCTTGCGGCGCGGAGGTTTGCCGCTGCGAAGACCGCCGTCACCGGATCGGCGTCCACGGCTCTCACCCGCAGCCCAGCACGGGCGAAAGCCATCGAATCGGCGGCTATCCCGCAGCCCAGGTCCGCCACCGCCCGTACGCCCAATGCCTGGAAGCGCCCAGCCCGCCAATCTGCCACCGTTTTCCGGGTGGCCTGCTGCAGTCCGTCTGAGGTGAAGAAGAGCCGCTTGGCCAGTTCGCCGAATTTGGCGCTGGCTTTGCGCCGCAGCGCCACTTGGGTCAGCGCGGCGGCAGACTGTTCCAGACTCCAGCGCTGGCGCATAGCCGTGCCAGCCGCCAGACTTCGCGGATCGGGGAATGACGCCGCCTGCTCCAACGCCGGGGCAGCTGCCGGGGAGACCAGCCATTCGGCGCTGACTTTATCCATGCGCCAAGTCTATTGACCGTTACGGGTCGCCCGCCGCTCACTGGGCGTTGGGTCACAACTGTATCTGGGAGACCGGCAGCCCGGAGCATGCGCTGATATCCAGCTGGGACGGCTCGCGCCCGGCGGCGACTACCTCAGCGCCGAGCACGGCGATCATGGCGCCGTTGTCGGTGCAAAGCCCCGGACGCGGGCAACGCAGCGTGATCCGTTCGGCGGCGCAGCGTTCGGCCAGCAACGCGCGGATGCGGGAATTCGCGGCCACCCCACCGCTGAGCACCACAGTGTCTAACCCCAGTTGGCGGCAGGCGGCCACCGCTTTGGCGGTGAGCACGTCGGCGACTGCCTCTTGGAAACTGGCTGCCACATCGGCCAGGCTGACTGGCCAGCGTTCGGTCGTCCAAACTGGTCCCGACGGGCCTTGGGTGGGGGGCGAATGGGTCTCCACCCAGCGTCCGACTGCGGTCTTCAACCCGGAGAATGAATAATCGAAACGGTGCTTGGCCAGGTCTTTTTGCGCGGTCAGCCCGCGCGGAAATGCTATTGCCTTCGGATCGCCAGCGGCGGCGATCTGATCGATGACCGGCCCACCGGGATAGCCCAGCCCGAGCACCCTGGCCACTTTGTCGTAGGCCTCTCCGGCTGCGTCGTCGATGGTGGAGCCAAGCTCGGTGATGGAATCGGTGATGCTCTCGATGCGGAGCAGGGAAGTGTGTCCGCCGGAGACCAGCAGCGCCGCGCACGGCTCGGGGAGCGGCCCGTGCTCCAGCAGGTCAACCGCGATGTGGCCGACCAGGTGGTTAAGCCCGTACAGCGGCTTGTTTAGCGCCGCCGCCAACGCTTTCGCCGCCGACAGCCCGACCACCAACGCACCCATCAGGCCCGGCCCGGCGGTCACCGCCACGGCGTCTATCTCGCCAAGGTCGATGTCGGCGGTGGCGAGGGCGCGGCGCAGTGTCGGGATCAGCGCTTGCAGGTGCGCCCGGCTCGCCACCTCAGGCACAACTCCGCCGAAGCGCACATGCTCGTTGGCCGAGGAGGCGACTTCGTTGGCCAGCAATTCGCGCCCGCGGACTATGCCGACGCCGGTCTCATCGCAGGAGGACTCGATTCCGAGCACCAGCGGGCCGCTCATTGAACCCACCTGCTTTCAGCCGCCGCAAACTCGCGCGGCATGGCGACCGAGACGGCCAGCACCAAGGCATCCGATCCGGAGCCGTAATAGTCGGCCCGGAAGCTGAGGTTTTGGAAGCCGAAGCTGTGGTAGAAGCCGATGGCGGGTTCGTTGTCGGCGCGGACTTCGAGGAGCACCTGGTCCGCTCCGGTCTGGGAGGCCCAAGCCAGCAGCGCGTCGAGCAGGCCCCTGCCGATGCCGTTGCGCCTGCTTTGCTTGGAGACGATGATCCGGTGAACGTCGGCGGCATCGATGACGACCCGTCCGGTGATCACCCCGCGCACTTCGCCGCCATCGGTGTCTACTAGGACGCGGCGGTCGGCTTGGGTGAATTCTTCGCGCCAGGAAGTCTCGCTCCAGCGCTCCGCTTCGGGGAAAGCAGCTTCCTCCAAAGCCATGATCGCGGACAGGTCGGCTGGTTGGGCGGTGCGTATCATGGCCGTCTCCTCAATCCCGCCGCTGAGATTCTGGGTTTGGGCAGCACCGATTTCCGCTTCTGCGTCACCTCGGCGTCAGGGCGGCGCAGATATAGCGGCTCCAGGCCGACGCCCGGGAGGCTATCGGCGACAGCCGCCAGCACTCCGGCATCCAAACGTGCCGCCGCAGCGCTGACCGCGCCAGGCAGTGGGTAGAGCCGCGCGGCGGGGCCGCAGACTGGCAGGCGGGGGAGTTCTCCGGGAACGGTGGCGTAGGGTCCGCGCAGGCGTTCGCCACCGGCGGAGTAGACCGCCCAATATAGTTCTTTGCGCCGCGCGTCGCTGGCCACTATGAAGCCTTCTTCGGCCACGCTGGCCAATGACAGCTGTTGCGCCAGCTCGGTTCCATTTTCACCAGCGGAAGCGGTGGCAGGGGCGGCGAGTTCGCCCAGCGCTTGCCGGGCGAGCGCGTCCAGGCTGCACACGCCCAAGACTGGCACGCCCAGCGCTTCCCCGAGCGTGGCGGCGGCGGCGACCCCCACCCGTAGGCCGGTGAAGGGGCCTGGCCCCACTCCGACGGCGATCTGG
>JAIRXX010000320.1 GCA_031268065.1 Propionibacteriaceae bacterium | reverse complement strand
CCTGAAAAAGAACGCCAGTGTCGACATCATCCAGTATCCGGCCAATACGTCCGGCGTCGGCATACGCGGCTTTCGTCCCGACACATCGGAAACGAACAAACATACTCTTGTGCTCATGGACGGACGTCCGGTCATGGCGACCAGTCTTGCCCTTATCAATCCCGGTCAGGTCGAGCGGGTGGAGGTGCTCAAGGGACCAGCTTCGGCGCTCTATGGCTCATCGGCAATGGGCGGGGTGGTCAACATCATTACCCGCAAAAGCCGGGGCAAGATTGGCGGAACCGGGCAATTGAGCTATGGCTCGTTCGATACCCGCGAGATCAAGGGCGCGGTTGGCGGAGCGCTCAATTCGATGCTGGACTTCGATTATTCCGGCTCATTCATCGAGCAGAACGAAGATTTCCGCATGGGTAACGGCAAGCGCCGTCCCAATACGGGCTTGTCGCAACAGTTCCACGCACTGCGCCTGGGGCTGAATTTCAGTCCCGGCTGGCGCTTCGACTTGAGGACGGATGTCTATCGGGGGCGGGACATCGCCAATCCGGGCGATCTGTCCTACGGCACCAACAGCCAGAGCAACAAGGATGTGAACCGCGACAGCACCGACCTTGCCCTGGAAGGGCGCCTGGGCAGCCATCGTCTGCGCTTTACCGCCTTTACTGGAAAAGAAGCCTACGATTCCTACAAAAAAACCTCGACCACTGCTTCCGAACTTCCTTACTTGCCTTTCCGCAGTTATGGCTCAGAAAACGAATGGCATGGGTGGCAGATACAGGATGTATGGGCTTGGAGCGACAACGCCAGTCTGGTCTTCGGAATCGATCAGGACACGGCGAAGGCAAAGCCTCTCAGTTACAACGTCGACGGGACGCGCAAGGCGCCTTCCTCCGCCAACAACGACCGCCGGACGCTGGGCTTCTACGCCGAGCACACTTGGTATCTCAACAATAACGACACGGCTTTCCACATCGGCTTGCGCCATGACCGAATTACCGTCCGGACTTTGAGCACCCCCCTGCTGAATAATTTCGCCCCAGGCAGCGCCGATTTCACCACCACCAATCCCAGCGTCGGCTTCAAGCATCTGCTGGGCGCGGGCTGGCGTGTCCACGGCACAGCGGGCAGAGCGTTCGTGCCCCCGGCGGCAAGCGAACTGACGGGGACGGGGCACACCATCAAGACTGGCAAGGACGATATCCTGCGCGGCAACCCGAATCTCGCCCCGGAAAACAGCGTGAGTTGGGATCTGGGGCTGGAATGGAGTCGCGGCGGCTGGTTTGCCGATCTGACTTGGTTCTCCACCCGGGTGAAGGACAAGATCGTGCGCGCCCAGGTGGGGGAAGACGCGGACAACAATTACTTCAGTTATGTCAACGCCAACGATGCCTCAATGCGGGGCCTGGAGTGGGAAGGGCGCTGGCGGGCAAGACCGTGGCTGCGGCTGTCGCTCAGCAGCACCTGGTACGACCGGCGCAAGGAAAAAATCAATGACGCCTACCTGCCGGTGCGTAACGTGCCGCGGCTAAGCCTGCGCGCCGCCGCCGATGTCGACCATGGCGCCTGGAGCGCGCGCCTGGCCCTGCGCCACGTCGGAACCTGGGTGGATAACGACTGGCAGGGCAAT
The DNA here is from genome assembly GCA_031268065.1 of Propionibacteriaceae bacterium. Taxonomy (GTDB): domain Bacteria; phylum Actinomycetota; class Actinomycetes; order Propionibacteriales; family Propionibacteriaceae; genus Propionicimonas. The sequence continues at coordinate 923 of JAIRXX010000320.1, read as the reverse complement.
AGCGCGCAATACATTGATTACGATCCGTTTACCACAGCGGATTTGTCCATCGGCTACCGTTTCGGCCAGCATCACTCGGCAAGCGTCCTCATCGAAAACCTGGGCGATACCTATTACGCCGAAAAAGGAGGCTATCCCTTGGCCGGGCGCAGTTTCCGCATCAATTATCGCTATGAATTCTGAAACAGGAAATCCATTATGAATTCAAATCTGATCGACTACATCCGCGAAATTCTGCATGCCGTGGCTGGCGTGCTGGTCTGGCCGGTACTACTGGGCCTGATTCTGCTGGTGGCCGCCATGCTGGTCACGCTCGGCGCTTTTGCCCGTGAAGCCTGGGAACGGCGGCGTAGACCGGGTTATCAGCTGGCGCTGGCCCAAAAGCAACTGGATGAAATCCACGCCGCCCAAGCCGGCGAGTCTCTGGATTTGCATCTGGAGCGACTTCTCCAGGATCAGGAACGCAGGTTGTGGCGGCCACTGACCCGGTTGCGTCTGGCGGTACGGGTAGGACCAGCTCTGGGTCTGATGGGCACACTGATTCCGATGGCGCACGCTTTGCAAGGGCTGGCCGAGGGGAATCTGCCGTCGCTGGCCACCAATATGGTGACCGCCTTTGCCGCGACCGTGATCGGGCTGGCTGCCAGCGTCACCGCCTATCTGGTCGCCGCGGCGCGGGAAGGTTGGGTACGCGCCGACACGCAGGCGCTGGCGTTTCATGCCGAACATCTGCTTCGCACGGAGCGGGGCCAGCCATCATGAGGTTCGTCCACCATCACCGCCACGGCGCGCACGGCCCCGCGCCGGGGCAGGACGAAGACCCGCTGGCCGGCATCGCCAATCTGTTCGATGTCAGTGTGGCATTCATCGTCGCGCTGCTGATTGCATTGTTTACCCTGTTCTCCGCTTCCGAACTGCTCGAC
>JAIRXX010000302.1 GCA_031268065.1 Propionibacteriaceae bacterium | reverse complement strand
GCAGACCACGCCTTGGGATCGGGCTACGGCATCCCCACCGATGGCATGAGGCAGGCGTTGCGGCTGGCGGCTCGCAGCGAGGGCATTCTGCTCGACCCGGTGTATTCCGGCAAGGCTTTCGCCGGGATGCTGGCCGAACTGCGCAGCGGCAAGGGAGTGGGCGAGTTGCAACGGGTGCTCTTCTGGCACACCGGGGGAATCCCCAGCATCTTCCCCTATCGCAGCGAGTTGGCTGAGCGCTGAGCCGATCAGCGGTCGGAATCAGCTGTCCAGCGGTGCCCAGTCCGGCCCGGTGCGTCCCAGCTGCTCGTCCAATTTGGTGAAGAGCGGAGTGGGCTTTTCCAGCGGGTGGCCGACAGCAATCGGGCGTGATGCCCAGGTGGCCTGCTGCGCGGCGTAGTCGCCCATCAGCACCGGATAATCGGGGCCGCCTTCCTCGCTGACTTCGCGGATTTCCGGCTGGGCCGCCCAGACCCCCTGGCCGCCCAGCATCTCGTGGACCTTCTGGGCGGCATGGGGCAGGAACGGCGTGAGCAGGGTGTTCGCGTCATTTACCACTTGCAGCGCCGTGTGCAGGATGGAGTCGCGGCGCTCCGGATTGTCCTTCTGCTTCCACGGCTCGGTGTCCGACAAGTACTTGTTGGCCAGCGATACCACCCGCATCGACTCGCTGATCGCCTGCCGGAACTTGCAGCGGCGCAATAGCGCGCCAACGCTGTCGAAGGCATCGCGGCTGGCGGCCAGCATCGCCTGGTCGATGTCGGCGCTCTGGCTGGGGGCGGGGATCACACCGCCGTTCTTGTGTGCCATCGAGATGGACCGGTTGACCAGGTTGCCCCATTCGTTGGCAAGCTCGAAATTGTTGCGCCGCACAAATTCGTCCCAGGTGAAGTCGGTGTCGTGATTCTCCGGACCGGCCATCGCGATGAAATACCGCAGCGCGTCCGGGCCGAAGTCGCGCAGGAAATCACCCACGTAGATCACCTTGGAGCGCGAGGTGGAGAATTTCGACCCACTCATGGTCAGATATTCCGAACTGACCACTTCGGTGGGCAGATTCAGCTTGCCGTAGCTGCCGACCTCTCCCCCACGGTCCCCAGCGCCGTTGTGCCCCAGCAGCATGGCGGGCCAGATCACCGAGTGGAAGACGATGTTGTCCTTGCCCATGAAGTAGTACGAGAGCGCGTCGGGATCGGTCCACCACTTCTGCCAGGCGTCCAAATCCCCCGAGCGTCTGGCCCATTCCACCGAAGCCGAGAAATAGCCGATCACCGCATCGAACCAGACATAGATTCGTTTCATCGATTGGTCGCGCCAGCCGTCCAACGGGATCGGGACGCCCCAGTCCAAATCGCGGGTGATCGCCCTCGGGCGCAAGTCGTCCAACAGGTTGGCGGAGAATTTCAGCACGTTGGGCCGCCAGTCCTCGCGGGTGGACAGCCACTTCCCAAGCACCTGGGTAAAGGCAGGCAGATCGAGGAAGAATTGCTCCGACTCGACGAATTTCGGCGCTTCGCCGTTCACCTTGGAGCGCGGGTTGATCAGGTCTATCGGATCGAGTTGGTTGCCGCAATTGTCGCATTGGTCGCCGCGCGCGCCGTCGTACCCGCAGATCGGGCAGGTGCCCTCGATATAGCGGTCGGGCAGTGTGCGCCCGGTGCTCGGGCTGATCGCGGACTGCTGCTGTTTCGCCACCACATAGCCGTTGCGGTACAGCGATTTGAAAATCTCTTGGGTGACCCGGTAGTGGTTCAGCGTCGTGGTGCGGGTGAAAAGGTCGTAGGACAGGCCCAGCCCGGCCAGGTCCTCCACGATGACGCGGTTGTATTTATCCGCCAACTGCCGCGCGGTCAGGTTTTCCGTGTCGGCCTGCACCGAAATCGGGGTCCCATGCTCGTCGGTCCCAGAGACCATCAAGACATCGTGCCCGGCCATCCGCATATAGCGGGAGAAAACGTCAGAAGGGACTCCGAACCCCGATACATGTCCGATATGTCTGGGGCCGTTGGCGTAAGGCCAGGCGACGGCTGTCAAAATGGTGCTAGGCATGTGCGCAATCTTAATGCCTATCGCCCACCGGGCCAGCCCCGCCCACCCCGCGCAGAGTGGGACAAACCCAAACCCAGACGCCACTCAGCACACCAACACCCCACCACCAGCCAGGCTCACCCCGAGTTTGTCCCATATAGCAACTGAACCCAAGATGTCACCTGCTGTTTCATGTCTTGCGCCGATGCGTTAACTCTCCTGTCTTGCCCCTACGATGGATGCGTGGACCCAGTGCTCATACTCATGGCCATCGTGGTGCTCACTGCGTTGGCGTTCGATTTCACTAACGGGTTTCACGACACAGCAAATGCGATGGCAACCTCCATCGCCACCAAGGCTCTCTCTCCGAAAGCCGCGGTGACGCTGTGCGCAGTTTTGAATCTTGTTGGCGCGTTCCTCTCCATAGAGGTCGCGCTAACCGTGACCACTGCCGTGATCCGAATACAGACCGCTGCCGGTGGCGTGCGCCCCGAGCTAGTCACGGACGGTGGATTCAACATCCTATTGATTCTGCTATCCGGCCTGGCCGGAGCGATCATCTGGAATATCCTGACCTGGTTGTGGGGGTTGCCGTCCAGCTCCTCCCACGCGCTTTTTGGGGGCCTGGTCGGGGCGACGATAGCCGGACTCGGCTTCGACGAGGTGAAATGGTTCGGCGTTGGCGAACACCTTGACGGTGTGCTCGGCAAAGTCGTGCTGCCCGCCCTCGCCTCCCCGTTCATCGCATTGGTGGTTTCGGCCATCGGCACAAAGATCATTTTCAAAGTGACCCGGGCGGTGGCCGAACGCTACCGCGAAGCTGGTTTCCGCTGGGGCCAGATAGGCACGGCCTCGCTGCTCTCCCTCTCCCACGGCACCAACGACGCCCAGAAGACGATGGGCATGGTCACTCTGGCCTTGATCGCAGCCGGGCACTGGCATGACCTGGAGAGCATCCCGCTGTGGGTGAAAGTGGCCTGCGCGGTGGCAATTGCGGCAGGCACCTACATCGGCGGTT
>JAIRXX010000243.1 GCA_031268065.1 Propionibacteriaceae bacterium | reverse complement strand
CGACAACGCGGTCGACAAGAACATCCAGGTTGCGCTGAGCGCCAACCGTGGGCCAGATGTTGTCTACGGCTCAGGCCCGGCCTTCGCCTCCGCCTACGCGGCAGAAGGCAAACTCGCCGATATGACGCCGTATGCCGAGAAGTACGGCTGGAAAGACCGCCTCCTCGACTCAATGTATGAGTCGGGCACCTATGGCGGCAAGCTCTATTCGCTTCCCAATTCCATCGAAGACATCGGCGTGTTCTACAACACGAAGGTGCTCGACACCCTTGGCGTTGGCATCCCCAAAACGTATGCCGAGTTCACCGCCGTGCTAGACAAGGCGGCAGCCGCTGGCCTGTACCCATCCGTTACGGGGAACAAGGGCTGGAAACCGGTGAACCAGAATTACATTTCGCTATTTTTGTCGCAGGTCGCGGGTGGCAAGGCGGTGTACAACGCGCTCCAGGGAACGATCCCGTGGACAGACCCCGCGTTGGTCAAAGCGGTCCAGGCTTCCGCAGACTTCTACAACGCCGGTTATCTGGCCGGGAAAGACTATCCGAGCCTCAATTTCGACCAATCTGTGAAGCTCTTGAGCCAAGGGAAGTCGCCGTTCTTCATCGGGCCAAGCCTGGTGTTCCAGTTCACCTCGAATTACTTCAACGACGAAGAGGGAAATACCGCCGATCTGGGCTTCATGCCCTTCCCTCCGATCAATCCGGACCTGCCCAGCCCGTACTACACCCTCGGGACCACGGCATCCCTGTCGATCAATGCCGCCTCAAGCAAGCAGGATGGCGCGGCGATGGTCATTGATTACATGATGAGCGCTAACTTCGCCAAGGAAATGAATCAGACCTGGCCGGGCTACTGGGCGGTCCCGTTGAAAGACTTCAGCCTTGCGGCGGAGGACTTCTCCGGCCTGGCAAAGCCGTTCGTCACCGCGATGCATGAAACCATCGCCGGGGTAAACGAGGGGAATTACGGCTACTTCGCCGGTACATTCTTCCCGCCAGCCACAGCTGCGGCCTTCACGGATATCGATTCGGTGTGGCTGGGGAACGTCACCGCAGAACAGTTCCTCGCCAACATCCAGAAAGTGTTTGACGACGAGTTGGCCAAAGGACTCGTCCCGCCCTTGCCTGAACCGGCAAACTGACCCTACAGCTTGCAAGGCCCGCCAAGACCAGAGCGCTGGCGGGCCTTGCAAGCCAGGCCCGTGCCCAGCCCCTACAAAGGATCTCCAATGCTTACTGCCCTTGCGCCCGACGTCGGCAGCCCAGGGAAGACGCGGCCACATAGATCACGCCACGGCAACCACTTCCGGAAGCGGACCTTCACGAATTACCTGCTTGTCTCGCCAGCGTTGCTGCTCTCGATCTTCATCGTGGTTATCCCCGGCATTTTCACACTGCTCTACGCTTTTACCGACTGGAACGGAATCGGGTTTGAGGCCGAATTCGTCGGCGTCAAGAACCTGCAAGACATCATTGCCGATCCGGTCTTCGCGACTTCGCTGACCAACAACATCAAGTGGCTGGCGCTGTTCTTGACGCTGCCGGTGATCATCGGCCTGCTCACGGCGGCGCTGCTGTTGCGCTGCAAGAGGATGCGCACGTTCTACCAAGTGATCTTCCTGATGCCGTATGTGCTGGCGCCGGTGGTCAACGCGCTGGTGTGGCAGACCATCATCTACAACCCTGTTGGCGGGGTCTTTGGCCTCCTCGGCATAACGCCGCCGACAGCCCTTCAGCCGACTTCCCTTTACGCCGCCGCCGCTGTGGACATGTGGCACTACTGGGGATTCCTCACAGTGGTGTACCTCGGCGCGATGCGGCAGACGCCGGTCGATCAGGTCGAGGCTGCGACCGTTGACGGCGCTGGCGGCTGGAAAGTGTTTGTCCATGTCTACCTGCCCAGCATCCGCCCCACCTTGTTGCTGATGGGGGTGATGACAGTCATCTTCTCCTTCCTCGCCTTCGACTATGTCTACCTCCTCACCCAGGGAGGCCCGGCGAATTCCAGCGAAGTCATGGGAACTTTCGCCTATGCTTTCGCCTTTTCCTCGTTCCAATTCGGGAAAGCGGCAGCGGTGGGTCTCATCATGAGCTTCTTCGGCCTGCTCGCTTCCATCCTTTACACCTGGATCAGTCGAAGGAGCCTTCTTAAATGAGGAACTACTTCAGAGACGTCATCGGCCATTTGGTGCTGGCCATTTTCGCTGTCACCGCTCTAGTGCCGCTTGTTCTTGTGCTGTTGAACAGCTTCAAAGGCAACTCCGAAATCCTCGGCAACCCGTTCTTATTGCCGCGGGAATTCGCTATTGAGAACTTTGTCACGGCTTGGAAGTACGGTCGGTTCACGGAGGGCTTCGTCAATTCCCTCCTCCTCACCGGGACCACGGTCGCGGTGGTGCTGATCTGCTCATCCCTCGCCGGATATGTGTTGGCCGGGCAGAAGGTCCGGAGCTGGCCCATCATCATGGTCTATCTCACAATGGCAATGACTGTGCCCATCCAGTTGTTCATCTTCCCGCTCTACGCCGTCGCAGCGGGCCTGGGACTCATCGACAATGTTTTTGTTGTCGGAGTCATCCTCGCGGCGATCAACATGCCGTTCGCCACCTTCCTGATGAGGACTTTTTTCCTGAACGTGCCCGTAGAGGTCGAAGAAGCCGCGCTGGTGGACGGGCTGAACGCCTTCCAGCTGATAACACGGGTGCTGCTTCCAATGGTCCGCCCCGGACTGATCACCGTCGGCGTCATTGTCGGCTTGAACGCCTGGAACGAATTCCTCATCTCTTCCACCTTCCTCCAGGGCCGCGATGTGAAGACCCTCACGCTCGGATTCCTGACCATGAATGCCACCTTCAGCACCGACATCGGGCCAATGATGGCTGGCGCCTTGGTCCTGATCCTTCCCGTCCTGGTCGTCTTCATAGCCCTGCAGCGCTACGTGGTCGACGGGATGGCCAGCGGGGCGGTGAAAGGATGACTCTGCCTATGCCCTTGGACGCGCCCTATGCGGAGCGAGTGTATGCGGGAGTCGTCGGGAAACTCATCGGCGTCTATCTGGGCCGCCCTGTCGAGGGATGGGCGTTCGAGGATATCGTCGCGCGGTTCGGACTAGTGGACCGATATGTCAGCGATATGTTGGGAGCGCCCCTCGTCGTGGCCGATGATGACATTTCTGGAACGTTTGTCTTCGGCAGGGCTGTGGAAGACTTCGCCGGTATGCGGGTCGGGCCGGCCGAAGTTGGCCAGACCTGGCTGAACTACATCATCGAGGACAAGACCATCTTGTGGTGGGGCGGCTACGGTCGCTCTACCGAGCATACGGCCTACCTCAACCTGCGTTCCGGCGTGGATGCGCCCGCCAGCGGCTCTGCCGCTATGAACGGCCAGGTGCTCGCCGAACAGATCGGCGCCCAGATTTTCTCCGACGCCTTCGGCTTGATGCATCCAGGGGATCCCGCCGCCGCTGCCGCGCTGACCAGGGCGGCGGCGAGTGTCAGCCACGACGGAGTTGCCCTGGACGCGGCGGCGTTCTTCGGCGCGATGCGTGCTCAGGCGTTCGTCTCGGCGGACCTCGACCTGCTGATCTCGACAGGCCGGGGTTACGTGGCGGATTCCCGGTTGCACCGGCTAATCGACCAGGTATGCGGGCAGGTCCGCGAAGGCGACGATTGGCGTGAAGTCCGTGCTTGGGTGGACGCCAACTACGGATACGCGCTCTATCCGGGCCCATGCCATGCCCTGTCGAACACCGCCGTGGTCCTCGCCGCGCTGAAGTTGGCGGGCAGCGACTTTGGCAAGGCGGTGGCCGTCGCGGCGTCAGTCGGGTTCGACACTGACAGCAATGCCGGCACCGTGGGCTGTCTCAACGGCGTCCGCCTCGGCATTTCCGCACTCCCGGCCAAGCTGCGGGAACCGATCGCCGACCGTGCCATCGTCGTCAGCGCGGACGGAGGCGAGGCGGTGACAGACGCCTCCCGCGAAGCGATCCGCATAGTGAATTCCGCGCGTTTGCTTCGCGGCGCCGAACCAGTCGAGCTGGCGGCGCGATTCGACTTCAGCTTCCCCGGGGCCACGCACGGCTTCTCGGCTTGCCCGCACCGCCCCAGTCTCGCGCGGCCCCGTATCTCCAACACCGTCGGCGGCGGCCTCAGGATTGACGTGCCCGGCGGGAGCATGGTCGCCATCTCCACCCCGACTTTCCTTGACCCGCTTGACAGTGCCGCCAATTTCTCCACCCTCGCCAGCCCCACGCTTTACCCAACCGACACCGTGACCGCGCTGCTGGCTGCCGATGCCGCTGTTGCGGTGCGGCTCTACTCGTTATACGCAGGTGATGCGGCGGTGGAGAGCCGCTATAGCGATGTCTTTGTGGTTGACTCGTCCGAGCTGCTGTCGTGGGAGGTTCCAGCAGTCGGCAACCTGGTGCCATTCCGTCTCGGGATCGAGATACTGCCGGTGGGTGAAGGCGCCGCTGTGTCCGTGGCAAGTGTGGACTGGACTGGCGCACCTAAACATTTTGAACAGTCCGGCATCCTGCTGTCCTCGATCTGGGACACAAAACCCGCCGCATTGGCCCCTTGGGTGAGTTCCGCACGCAACTGGGAAGCGGATTTCGCGGGTACCTACTGCGTGTCCCACCCCGGCGACGGCGGCGTCGTCACGATCGGCAGTCGCAGTTGGCGCGATTACAGCGCCAGTTCGACGCTCACGCTGTCGCTGCACAAGACGGCTGGACTGGTGGTCCGCGCCCGAGGGCATCGGAGCTACAGCGCCGCTGTGTTCTCGAACGGGTCGGTCCTGCTGATTGACCAGCTCAACGGCAAACGGCTGGTTCTCGCAGAAGTCCCTTACCAAGCCGCGCTGAACTGCCCCTTGGAGGTGATGCTGACCTGCGTTGGCGATGATCTCACAATGGCCGTGGATGGCAAAGTCATCGCCCATGCGCGGTCATCGCGGCTCTTGGGCGGCGGGGCCGGGTTTGTGGTTGAGCGGGGAACGTTCACCGCCGACGGCTTCTCGGTTCGCCGCCAAAGCAAGCGATTTTCAACCGAACAAAGAAAGGCAACAGCATGAGCGTCACCCCTGGAAAATGGGATAGCTTCTCAATCAACACCAAGCCCGAGGAGGGATTTCCGGCGCCGACTGGATACGTCGATGTGACGCCCAGGTTGCGGGCTGTGGCCAGTGGTGCTGGCGGCAGCGGGGTTCTCCATGTCTTCGTTCCGCACACCACCTGCACCATCATCTTCAACTCCGGGGTAGACGGGACCACCCTCCAGGACATCCGCCTGTTCGTCGAACAGTCAGTGCCGGTGGATCGCCCGTTTGTGCATCTGCACGACGGGCCGCAGGACGCCGCCGCCCACGTTCGGCTTGTGTTCGGGGTCCAGTCGCTGCAGCTTCCGGTGGTTGACGGAGAACTCGGTATTGGGCACAGCCAGGGCGTCTACCTGCTCGAACTGGACGGCCCCCGCGACCGCACCCTCCAGTACGCGCTCCAGCTGTTCTGATGGCAAGACTTGGTGTGCGGGGCGGGCTATCCGTCGATCATTTGGTCTGGGAGGGCCAAGGTGCGCGGTTTCGGCAGTTGGGCGGCCCTGGGCTGTTTGCCGTTCTAGGCGCCCGGCTGGTGTCCGGCGTCGAGGTCAGGCTCGCGGCCAACCTGCCCGCCGATGAGCCGAGGTTCGCAGAACTCTGCGACCAGCTTGGGGTTGACCGGCGGTACTGCGTGGATGTCCCAGCCGCGACCCGGCTTTGGATACTCAACTCCTTCGAAGGCAGACGCATTGTTGGCACGGCTGCCCCCACGCCAGTTGAACTGGAGATGCCGGGCGAATCCAAGCTGGCTGAGTCTGAGCCGCCAGCAGACCCGCGCTTCTGCAGCGGACTCGACGCGCTGCTTGAATCAGCTCCGATCCGCCGCCCGCAGGTGGATGCCGGGTTGCGCGTCGGCATCGATCCACACCAGGTGCCAATGCGTACCGAAGGGATCGGGTACCTGCGCCGGGTCACGCCGCCCGCAGGCATAGTGCTCCCCAGCCGAGTGCAGCTCGCGTTGATCGATTCAGATGTCCGCGAGGCGGCACGCCGGGTATCCATCGAGCTGGATACGCCGGTGGTCGCGCGGCTCGACCAGGATGGCATATTTGTCGTGGACGCGGCAGCCGCCCATGAGTGGGCGGTGCTAGACAGCGAGGTCAAGGTTGAGGAAACCACAGGTGCTGGCGACTCGTCCGCAGCCGCAATCATGGCCGCGCTCGCCCTCGGAGCCGACATCGTGTCTGCGGCGATGTTCGGGATCGCCATTGCCCGCTTTGCGCTCGCGGGCTGGGGCGCAGACGTACTTCTCAAAGCAGAACCAATCAGCACGCCACCCAATGGCATCACCGCAATTCAGGAAAAGTAGATGATTCAGCCAAACAACCTCACGTCCCTAGCCAACGCGCTCGACGCATCCGCCGACGTAAAGCGCGCGATTCCGAAGCCGCCGAAAAATGCGGTCTTCGTTGGATCGGGGGACTCGCTTTCGTCGGCTTTGCTCGCGCAGGCATGTGGGCACCGCGCCTTGTCGTCTGGTGACATCGCCTTCATGGGGCGACTGCCCGTTGGTACCGAAGCCGTGGTCGGCATCTCCCACTCGGGAACATCTGGCGCGACCGTCGCGGCGCTTAGAGTGGCACGCGAAGCGGGGGCGCGAACCATCGCCATAACTTCCAGCGCTGACTCTCCGCTCGGTGATGCCGCCGATGAAGTGCAACTTGTGCCGTCGCTGGCCGTGGATGAGTCTGTGCCGTGCGCGGGACACCTGATGCTTGGACTTGGCGTCGCCGCTGTGTGCGGAGAGAACCTCGATGGGGCAACAGCGGAGCTGGCCCAGCGCCTTCGTGATCGCGCGGGTCTGGTGGACGCCGCTGTGAGCATGCTGCCCGAACATGGGCCGGCTGGCATCTCGATCCTTTCGCTCCCCGATCTGCGCGGGGCAGCCGATTTCTGGGTGTTGAAACTTATTGAAGCGACCGGTATCTCGGTACGCGCCGCCGCCCTTGAGGAAAGCGGACACGTTGACTATTTCATTGGCCCGCAGGCGCATCTCGCCATCCAACTGATTGGCGGGCAGGGCCGGTTCCGGTTTGACCGGCTGGCGGCGGCCTTGGAACACACTGGGCAGACCGTAATTCAGCTCGCCTTCCCCGAACAGCCCGTCAGTTCTATCCGGGACGGTTTTCTGCATGAGCTAAGCGGTGGGGCCGTAGGCGCTCTCGTGGCGGAGTCCGCCGCAAGCCGGTGGGGCCGCCCTGTCTTCCGCGGCGGTGCGGTGAATATGGACGCTGCCCACATCAAGCTTGATGGCCTGCCGGTCAGCTGAGCGCAAGCTTTGCAATCCCGCCGCTTGGTTTCTGCCGGTTTGGGGAATGCTGTCCCTTAGCCCGCAGGGGGAAACAATTCCAGCGCCTTAACGGAGAGGATCATAGGTCAAGTGGTTATAATCACACGATATAACCGGTTCTGAAAGGGTTCTATGACTGCCACGAGCAACCCTCATCCACTCGCCGCATTGGCAACGCCAGTGAACCGCAAGTCCCCAATGCCTGCTTGGGCGCAGGTGCATCGGGATCTAAAGGCTCTGATAGACCAGGCAGCCGCAATCGGCGAGCAGTTGCCGACGGAGTTGGACATGGCGGCGATTTACGGAATCAGCCGGATTACGATACGCCAGGCGCTGGCGGCGTTGGCGCAAGACGGGTACGTCGAACGGCGCCAGGGCACCGGCACGTTCGTGGCGGAACGCCCGGCGTTGGTCCAACACGACTTCGGACTGATGACGCCGTGGAGGGACCGTTTTCGCGCTGCCGGAGAAGACGCCGTTTCGATTCACCTAAAGGAAAGCGCTCCAGAAGCCGAGCCGTATGAGCTGTCAAGTGAACTTGATCCTGGCGAGCGGGGACTCCCGCGCCTGCACTTGAAACGACTGCACAAGGTTAACGGGCGCTCCATCGGGGTCACCGACTCATGGGTTGCGGGCAGGGCGGCGCAGTTGCTTGACGGAATTCCGCTCTTGGAAGGCTCACTCTCGAAGACCCTCAAATCGCTCGGCGTTTCGAGCAGCCAAGTCAACCATTTCCTGGGAGTTCGCGCCGTAACCCGTTCCGAGGCAGCCCTGTTGGAAACCAATGAGGATGACACGCTCTTTGTTGACTGGTCAATCGGCAGGACTGGCAGCGAACTGGTAGAAACCTCGCGCACGGTGTGGCTGGGATCTCGCGTGCGTTTCCACTACGCCACCGCTGGTTCCTAGCGCCACGCGCGGCACCGGTGGGGGAGCCCAGGTTTCCGAAATGGGCTGGCCAACAGCCAGGATAGCTTGGCGAACTCTTACGCCGGAGGCAGTGTTAAGCGGGCTATAGCACCGAGCAGTGAAAGCTTCCCCACTGCGGCAGGGTCAGCCTCACTGGGGGCGGGCCAGCTCGTGTAGGGCTATCGCGGCGGCTACCGATGCGTTTAGGGATTCCACTTCGGAGGCTATTGGGATTTTCACCAGGAGGTCGCAATTTTGTCTGACTAGGTGCGATAGGCCGGTGTCTTCGGAGCCTACTACTAGCAGTATTGGGGTGTCGGCCTCGATGGCGGAGATGTCGGCCTCGGCTTCTCCGGCTAGGCCGACCACTTGGAAGCCCGCTTCGGCGTAGGTCTTCAGGGTGCGGTTGAGGTTCGTCACACGGGCCACCGGGACTCGGGCGGCGGCTCCGGCAGAAGCTTTCCATGCCGCTGCGGTGACTTGGGCCGAGCGGCGTTCGGGGATGACCACCCCATGTGCGCCGAAGGCGGCTACCGAACGGATTATCGCGCCCAGGTTGCGCGGGTCGGTGATGGAGTCTAGGGCGACCACCACAGCTTGGCCCTCGCTGTCGAGCGCGTCCTCCAACAGGTCTTGGGCGTCGGCGTACTCGTAGCTGGGCAGCTGCAGCGCCACGCCTTGATGCACGCCTCCGCCAGTGAGCCGGTCCAATTCCTGCCTGGTGGCCCGCAGCAACGAGATGCCGTTGTTGGCGGCGAAAGCCAGGATGTCGCGCAGCCGGTCATCGCGTTCGACGCCTTCGGCCAGATAGGCGCGTTTGACCGGCAGTCCGGCCCGCAGCGCCTCCCAGACCGGGTTGCGGCCTATCACCCAATCGGCGCCCGCTGTGGACGCTGTGGATCGGCGCGGGCCGGGTTGCCGACTCTTCGGTTTCCCGCCCGGGGTGCGACCGGGCTCATCTGGGCCGCGCTTGCGGAAAGCCTTGTGATAGGGCCGGTCCTCAGCCTTGGGCGTTGGCCCCTTGCCACGCAGTGATCGTTTTCCCATGTCCGCTCGTCTCCGCTTTCGGCTAGCCCAGGCTCCACCGGGCGCCGGTGGGGGTGTCCTCGATCTTCAGCCCGAGCCGGGCCAACTCGTCGCGGATGGCGTCGGCGGCATTGAAGTCCTTACGGGCGCGGGCCTGTTGGCGCTGGGCGAGCAACGCCGCCACCAGTCCGTCCAACACCGGTTTCAACTGCCTGTCCTGTTCCCCAGCAGTCCGCCAGGCTTCGTCCTCGGGGTCCAGGCCGAAAATCGAGAGAATCGCCCGCACGCCCGCCAGCGCGGCCTCAGCCTGGGCCAGGTCGGGGCCATCCAGGGCTTGGTTGCCAGCACGCACCAGTTGGAAAAGTACGGCGACTGCCGCCGGAGTGCCCAGATCGTCATCCATCGCGGCGGCGAATTCCGCTGGCACCTCGCCGGGGGCGACTTCACCCAGCACCTCGCCCGCCCTGGCCAAGAACGAGTCCAGCCGGGCCAACTGCGCGGTAGCCTCGGTCAGCGCGTCGTCGGAGAGTTCCACCGCCGAGCGGTAGTGCGGGGCGAGCAGGTACAGCCGTACGGCGCGGGCCGGGAAACGCTTCACCACTTCGGTGACGGTGGCGGTATTTCCCAGCGATTTGCTCATCTTCTCCCCGGCCATCGTCAGCCAGCCGTTGTGCATCCAGTATTTTGCGAACGCCCGCCCGCCAGCTTGGGATTGGGCCTTCTCGTTCTCGTGGTGGGGGAATTTCAAGTCCATGCCGCCGCCGTGGATGTCGAAAGCGTCACCGAGGTATTTGCCCGACATGGTGGAGCATTCGATATGCCAGC
>JAIRXX010000218.1 GCA_031268065.1 Propionibacteriaceae bacterium | reverse complement strand
CGCGTCAACCCCGGCTACTGCGATCAGTTGGGACGCCGGGTCTTTGGGGTAATTGATGAAAGCCATCACCCTGCCCGCTTTGACATCGGCAAGCCCCTGCGCCGGATCTAAGATCAGCGTCCCTTTGGCCTTGGCGGCAACCTCTGGATCGATCAAACCGGAGGCATCGGCGTATTCAAAAGACACCTCTTGATCGCCAGCCTGGGAATCAGCCGCCAGCGCGGACGTCACCGACGCCAGCACGACAACGACGAGGGCGACCCCGATCAGAACGGGGATGAGCAGCGCTGACAGCCAAAACGTCGGCCTGCGCAGCGTGCGCCGCACCTCGAAAGCGATCACATTCTTGATATTCATTTCACATACCCCGCCTGCTCGCCGTAAATTTCGACAAAGATCGAGTCCAAGGAGCGCCTGCTGGGCGAGAAAGCCGCAACTCCGACTCCGGCTCGCACCAATTCCGCCAGCACCGCCGCTGGCCCGGCGGTATCGGCCAATTCGATTTCCACCACCTGCCCATCACCAGCCAACACCCGGTAATTCGGAGACGCCGGAAGCTCGGCGGCGTTGCAGGCAACTTTCACCGTAGTGGCGCCGAATTGCCGCTGGACCTCGGCCACCGACCCATACGCCCTGGCCACGCCGTCTTTCAGCAACAGAATCCTGTCGCAGAGCCGTTCCACCTCCTCCATGTGGTGGGTGACCATCATCACCGTGGCCCCGGCGCGTTTTTGCTCATCGATGATGTCGAGCAAGAGCCTGCGGTTGACCGGATCGAAGCCTTTCGTCGGCTCGTCCAAGATCAAAAGCTCGGGATTGTTCATCACGGTCACCCCGAGCTGCACTTTCTGCTGCTCACCGCCGGAGCACTTGTCCAAGCGCTGCCGCGCCTTGCCAGCCAGCCCGACCCGTTCCAGATAGGCCATCGACCAAGCTGCCGCCGCCCGTGGAGTCATCCCTTTGAGCCGCCCGAAGTAGACCATTGTGTCCACCACTGGCTCTTTCTTATACAGGCCGCGTTCTTCGGGCAGATAGCCGAGCACCACCTGTTTTTCGCCCGCTTTAGCCGACGCCCCCGGCCTAAAGGTCCGCCCGTTGACCAGCAGCTTTCCCGCTGTGGGCGCGTAGATTCCGAGCAGCGCCCTGATCGTCGTCGTCTTTCCCGACCCATTGGAACCGAGAAATCCGAAGGTCTCCCCCGGCTCGATTCGGAATGACAGGTCGCGCACCACGGTGGTGGCACCGAAATCCATCCGGAAGCGGTCGACCTCGACCACGCTTTGGCTCATCTTTGCCCCTCAATAAATCTGATATCATATTTATACCACATTGCCTCGCCACTCCGAACCGGATGCCAGAAAGCCCGGCACCGGATTAGACTGCGGCTCATGGCTGTCAAATCTCGTCGCTTTGCGCTGGCGTTCCGGCTGATCTCAATCGCGCTGATAGTGACTGGCCTGGTCCGGCTGGTCGGATTGTTCGGCACCGGCTGGTCCTGGTCCGCCTTTGTCTTCTACACCACGCAGAGCAACGTCGTGTGCCTGATCTGGATGCTGGCAATGGCCGCAACCACCACACGCGACATCATCCGCGACGGCCCGCAGGGGATACCAACGCCTTGGCCCAGGCTGGGGGCGGCGGTGATGATGGCAATCACCGTCACCATGCTGATCTACCTGGTCATCCTCGCCCCGAGCACTTTCATCCAGGGCGGCGAGGGGTATCAGCCTTTCACGCTCACCGACGACCTGATCCACATCGTCACCCCCTGCCTGATCATCGCAGACTGGTTCCTCTTCAGCCCAAAGGGACGGCTGCGGGCCTACGATCCGGTGCTCTGGGCGATCCTCCCCTACTGCTACCTGTTCTTCGCCTTCACTTGGCCGCTGCTGGGCGGCGATTTTGGGAAAGGGCGGCGTTACCCCTATCCGTTCATGGATGTCGAGGCGAACGGCATCGGCGGCGTCGCGCTGCAAATAGCCATCTTGACCGTCACCTTGATCGGCTTCGGCTACCTCTACCTGTTCGCGGACAAGATGATTGCCCGCCACCACCAGCGAGCCAGCTGAGCGATCAATTTTCAGCCAGCGAGCCTGCTGAGCGATCAGTTTTCAGCCAGCGAGCCTGCTGAGCGGTCAGTTTGCAGAGCTGCGGGCGTCTTTTGCGTGGTAATACTATACGGGCTATAGTATTACACGTAACAAAGGATTCGGACGGGGCAATATGGCAATCAACGCCACTGGCACCCTGCTAGAGCTGTGCGTGCTCGCCGCCGTCGCACACGAAGACGTATATGGATACGCGCTGACCCAGCTGCTGAAAGAACGGCTCGGCGTCTCGGAATCGACGATCTATCCAGTCATGCGGCGCTTGCAAACCCAACACTGCCTGGACATGTACGACGTGCCGTGTGATGGGCGCAACCGGCGGTACTACCGCTTGACTGCCGCTGGCAGGCAACAATTGGACGCTCTCGCCGATGAGTGGATCGATTTCAAAGAGCGCATCGACACGATTTTGCTGAAGGGCGATGGGAAATGACGAGAACGGAATTCATCACAGAGCTGGGACGCCTCTTGCGGACGTTGCCGCAAGAGGAGATAGACCGGGCGTTGAGCTACTACTCGGAATATCTCGCTGACGCCGAGGACGAGAATGCCGCGATGGCAGCACTTGGCTCGCCCAAGGAAGTGGCTGGGCTGATAATCGCTGCGTTGGCGGCGGACCCCAAGGCGGCGAAGACCCGCAAAACCGGCGGCATGCGCACCAGCTGGATGGTCACGCTGGCGGCGTTCGCCTTCCCGGTGCTGCTCCCAGTGGCGGCGGCGGTCTGCGTCTGCCTGATCGCGCTATTGGCGGTGCTGCTGGCGCTGTTCGCCGTCAGCGCGGCGTTTCTGATCCTTGGAGCCGGTTACCTGCTGCTGGGCTTCGCCGCGATGGCGCAAGATTTCGCAATCGGGGCAGCGGTATTCGGCTCGGGGCTGTTCCTGCTCGGATCAGGCTGGCTGCTGCTAGCCGGGCTGACAAGGGTGTGGCGGGCGAGTTTCAACTGGTTGACCCGCCGCATCGGAAGTTTGATCATTTCCAGAAAGGCAAGGCCATGAAAGGCAAAGCGGCGCTGCGGCGCACCATCAACATCGCGGCGGCTGCGGCTGCCGCCATCGGGCTGGCGTTGGTGGCGCTAGTTTGGGGGCTAAGCGGAGGCGGCGGCAGCGTCGTCTGGGCGCAGGATGGGCTGCGCGCCTATAGAAACGCCGATTCTGTCGTGCTGATGACGCAGCGAAACCTGAGTGATGTGACCGCCATCTTTGTGGACGCGGCGAGCGCAGACGTGGAATTCGTCGCGGCAGACAGTTTTGGTTTCGAGGTGAAAACCCTAGACGGCGAGCCGGAATGGAGCTTGGAGAACGGCGTTTTGCGCGTCAGCGAGCACGCCAGCGGGACGGTCTCGCTGTGGGCGCTCAACCTAGATGCGGGCAACAGCCCCCACATCACCATCTTCTGCCCCAGCGGCGCCGTGTTAGACCAGCTGAACGTCAAATCGGTCTCCGGGACGATAAGGGCCAACGGACCCATCTCCGAAGTGCGGCGCAGCGTGGAGATAAGCACCGGGTCCGGCGGCATCCAACTCGACGCGCTGAAAACCAAGCAGCTGAACCTGGCAACTGTGTCCGGAAGCGTGGAATCCCAAGGCGTGTCAGCCGATTCTGCCCAGGTGGGCACCGGTTCGGGGAAAATAGAATTCCGCGACTTTGCCGGATACCTGGACGCCAACTCGACCTCGGGAGGAATAGCGATATCCGGAGACTACACCGGTGGAACACTCGAATCTGGCTCTGGACGCATCCAGCTGACCACCAGCCAGCCGCTGGAGAGATTCAACTATCGCTTGGAGACGGGTTCCGGCGGCATTCGGGTCAACGGGGCGGAAGTCGGCAACCCGGCAATATCGGACTCCCCTGGTGGCAGCGAACTCAGCGCGAAGTCAGTCTCCGGCAGCATTGACATCGAATTCGCCCGCTGACGCCACACTGGAGTCTGCGGCGGCGCTCAGCGCATCGAGGCCTTCGGGCGGACCAGCTTGTGCGCCTGCCAGGCCGGTGACACCGAAGCCGGATTGGCCAATGCCAGT
>JAIRXX010000137.1 GCA_031268065.1 Propionibacteriaceae bacterium | reverse complement strand
AGAACTGGAATGCGCGCGCATTCAAGGGATCAGCGCGGCATGGTGACCGCAGAATTGGCCTTCGCTTGGCTCTTCGTGGCCGGATTCGTCATCTTGGTGGCCTGGGTGGTCGCGCTGCTGCTGCTTTTGGCCTCCTGCCAGGCGACAGCTGGCGAAGTGGCCCGGCAAGAGGCACGTGGCGACCACGCCGGTGCGCAGTTGGCCATCGCTGACGCGCCCGCTGAAGCCGAAGTCGAGATTTTCCGCACCGGCGAGAGCGTCCGGGTGCGGGTGAGTCTGGCGGCACGCCCCTGGGCGAGTTGGCTGCCAGCCGTGCCGCTGCAAACCCAGGCGCAAGTATTGGTGGAGAACCGATGAGCCTCGGCGGCGCGGTAGCCGCACGGCATCCGCCCCAGCGGAGCCGTTGGCGCGTGGATGAATCCCAGCCAAGTGGCGACCAGGCGATCAAATGCCCGGCGAAGACGGCGGCGCGGCGGCCACCGGGGCGGAGTTCACCCCAACTGCGCGGCGAACGCGGCTCGGGGACCAGCCTGGCCTTGGCGGCGATCATTGTCGGCTGCCTGCTGGCGGTGGCGCTGCTCGGCGGCGGGGCCTACGCGGCCCGGTTGCAACAGGTGAGCCAGGCGGCCGACCTGGTGGCCGTCTCAGCAGCCGCCAAGGGATGCGCCGCCGCTGGGGGGGTGGCAGCGGGAAATGAGGTCAGATTGACGAGCTGCCAGCGCCACGGCGACGCCTTCGACCAAGTGGTCAGCGTGGTCGTGGAGGGAGATTTCACCATTTTCGGCCTCACCCACCTGGTGAGCCGAACGGCGTATGCCGGGAGATTGGCCGCATAGCCAGCCAATCAGCCCAGGATTTGCCAACCCAGAACAGCCAACCAAATTGCCGCCGATTGGCACTGCCCGACAATAAGATTCCTAAATTTTGGCCAACCCGCCATAATGAAGCCATTGGTGCGCGGACGAAGGCGGGCGAAATGGCTGAAAAAGACATAGCTGACCCGTTCTTTCCCGCTGACCCATTCGGGCTGACCCAGACACCGGACGGCGGCTACCAGGTCGAGGCAGTCCAGGACTTGCCGCAGATGACCGAAGCGGACAGCTACCGGCTCCCGCAGCCAGCCCAAACCTTGCAGTCAGCCCCGACTCCGCCCAGCCCGGCGCAGGCATACCCAGCGCAGCCAGCACCGCAATACGGTGGACAGCCCACAGCCAGTCCACCCACCTTCGCCACTTACAATCCAGCCGCCACCGCCAGCGGCAAAATGGCGAATGCCCAGCCGCGCGGGCCAATGCCGGGTTTCTGGGTACCCAAGCGCCGGAAAGTAACGCCTGGCCGGGTCGTGATGGCGATCCTGGCAGCGGTGATCTCGCTCAACGTCATCACCTCTTTCATCGCCGATGCCCCGCTACCTCCCTCATCCATTGATTACCCCGACGGCGATCACATCAGCGCCCCCGAATTGCTCTCCCTCGATATCACCAACGAAGCCCTCTCCGACGACTCCCTCACCAGCGGCGGGGTGCCGCTCAGCTCCAACCTGATCGCCACCAGCTATAGCGCGTTGGCCGGTTCAAGCAGGGTCACTGTTTCAGGGTGGGAAGCGGAAGCCACGCTGCTCGGTTTCGACCCCACCCGAGACATAGCGATACTTGGTGTGGACGAGGACTACGGCTGGACACCGGTGACGACGGCGGAAGACGTGGATGGAGACAGCACCCCTTACTACGCCTGCAGCTGGCAGGAATATGGCTATCTGGTTGAATCCATCAGTTATGCCACCGCCGCTGCCATCGACTTCTCCGGTGACGGGTCTGAGACCAAAGTCCCCGATGTCTGGGAATTGCTGGATGTGACACTAGACCCAGGCTGCGTTTTGACGAACGAATACTCCGAAGTAACCGCGATGGCGATTGGGCCTGGCGCCAGCGCCTTCGCGCTGCCGATCAGCGAAGTCACCGCAGCCGCCGACAATATCTTGGCCGAGGAGGCTGAGCCAGCCACGCTGCACTTAGGCCGTCCGGGCTATCT
Source organism: Propionibacteriaceae bacterium (assembly GCA_031268065.1). GTDB lineage: Bacteria > Actinomycetota > Actinomycetes > Propionibacteriales > Propionibacteriaceae > Propionicimonas. The sequence goes on along the minus strand of JAIRXX010000137.1, from coordinate 8,644 downwards.
GGGCTTGGACCTCTCCCCCAAACAGGAGGGCGAGGCTGGCGCATTGGTGGAATCAGTCAGCGACGGACCGGCTGCGGAAGCTGGCCTCAAAGCAGGCGACGTCCTGGTGTCCATCGACGGTGACAAATTCGGAGAATTGCAGGACGCCGACAACGTGGTGCGGATGCTCAAGCCGGGGACGCAAGTGAAGCTGTCCTGGACGAACGCCGCCGGAGAGCGGAAGTCAGCCAGCGTCGAAGTCCAGCTAAGCGAGTTCAACTAACGGTGCGGATTCACAGCTTCACACAGACTTCTCACAGCCCAAGCTTGGATTGGGCAAGCAAACTGGATTCCTGGCAAAGGTAGGATTGACCAAGGAGAGACCGATGGCTGAGTTTGAGAACAAGCCCTTAGCAGGCGATCAGAGCACACCGCCCAACACTGGGGCGGAGATTTCGCCATCCCCTGCGGCAGCCCAAACTCCGGCTCCCAGCACTCAAGCTTGGCCACCCGCGCCAGGTGCAAGCCAGGTGCAACCCCAAGCCTGGCAAGCCCAAGCCTGGCCGCCGCCTACTGCTGACGCGCAGGCTTGGCCGCCGCCTGCCCAGCCGTCCCAAGCCTGGGCGCCGTCCACGTACAACTTCCCGACGGCAGCCCAGCATTGGGCCAGCGGTCCGGGCATTGCGGCCAGTGCGGCGACTGCCTCCACAGCCCCAGCGCCGGACGGACAGCCCGCTTACCAGTCCAGCCAGGCGGCGCCAACCCAGTCGAACACCTGGGGGAATGCCTTTACCCCGCCCCCGCCCCCGCCTCCGGCAGCGCCCACCAGCACCGGCTATCCGCTGGGCTACAGCGGCTACCCGCAATGGCAGCCGCCAGCGGCGACACCCCCAGCCGCCAAACCCAAACAACGCCGGGGGATGACGGTGCTGGCCATGCTGGTGTCCTTCCTGCTCGGCATCGGCTCGTTCGCCGTGGGCGGCCAGCTAATCTCCAGCTTGAGCCAGACGGAGCGGCCTTCGGTGACGCAGCCCGAGCAGCCCGTACAGCCGAACCAGCAGCCGAACCAGCGGTCGGACGACAACTACCGCAATGCGGACACCTCGGTGACCGCCGAGCAATCCAAGGGGATCGTGCTCATCTGGGGCATTTCCGGCAATTCGCAAAGCGCCGGGACCGGAATGGTGCTCGATGCTGCAGGGAAAATCCTCACCAACTACCATGTCGTTGCCGGAACTGAATCGCTGACCGCCACCATCGTCGACACCGGCAAGACATATTCCGCAACCGTTGTGGGCTTTGACGCGCAACGCGACGTAGCCCTGCTGCAATTGGACGACGCCAACGGCCTGCAAACGGTGACCTTGGATTACGACACCCTGCACAATGGCGATGCGGTCTCGGTGGTCGGCAATGCCGAGGGCGGCGGCGTGCTGATCCGGGCCAACGGCCAAGTGCTCGGGATGGACCAATCTTTGACGGTGAGTTCCGATTCCCCCTGGGGCGCGGAGGAGAACCTGGAAGGCCTGATCGCGTCGAATGCGAACGCCGTTCCCGGCGATTCTGGCGGCCCAATGTTCGATTCCCAAGCCCAAGTCACCGGAATGACGACGGCAGGGTCTCAGAAAGAATCGATGTCTTTCGCCATCCCGATTGCTGACGCGATGGCCATAGTCCGCGTCATTGAGGCCGGACACGACGAGGGCAGTGTCCGCGTCGGCCCGGCGGGCTATATCGGGATCACCGTGGTGCCGGAAAGAGGACATCGGCTGGGCCGCCAAATCCAAGAAATCGCCAAAGACAGCCCCGCAGACCAGGCCGGCATAGCGCCGGGTTCGACGCTGACCCAGGTCGACTCCACCGAAGTCAGGGGAGACACCAATCTGGCCAATGTGATTCGGGCGTTGGAGCCGGGGACTGTGGTCCAAGTGACTTGGATCGACCCCTCCGGAGTTGAGCATTCAGCAGCGGTGACATTGGGCAGTTCCCCGGTAAACTGAGGCCGACTGCCCTGATCCGCGCGGCCAAAAGGTGACTTTTCCAGAAATATGGCTAACATCGGGTAGTCAGATCTCATTCTGGGCTAGGAAGTGCAGTGGCTAAAGCGGGACCGCATCGGCTGGTAATAGTGGAGTCGCCTACCAAGGCGGTCAGCTTGGGTAAAATTTTGGGGCCAGGCTACGTCGTCGAATCATCTCGCGGGCATATCCGCGACCTCCCCACCGCCGCCGCCGAGGTGCCGGCCAAGTACAAGGGCGAGAAATGGGCGCGCACCGGGGTGAACGTTGACGCCGGGTTCATGCCGGTCTATGTGGTGCCCGCTGAGAAGCGGGCGACGTTGCGCGACCTCAAAGCCAAGCTCTCCGAGGCCGACGAACTCTTCCTGGCCACTGACGAGGACCGCGAGGGCGAGGCCATCGCCTGGCACTTGCTGGACGAACTCAAGCCGAAAATTCCGGTGAAGCGGATGGTCTTCCACGAAATCACCGAAGAAGCCATCCGGGATGCGGTGGAGAAGACCCGCGAGCTGGACACCGACCTGGTGGATGCCCAGGAGACCAGGCGCATCCTGGACCGGCTTTACGGCTACGAAGTCTCCCCGGTGTTGTGGAAGAAGGTCATGCCGAAGCTGTCGGCGGGCCGCGTGCAGTCAGTGGCCACCCGGCTCTTGGTTGACCGGGAGCGGGAACGAATCGCATTCCAGCCAGCCGACTACGCCGATGTCGAAGCCGTTCTCGGCGCGGGGGAGAATGCCGAGCCACCCACGTTCACCGCAAAAGTCATCGCGGTGAGCACCAACCGTATCGCCACTGGCCGCGATTTCGACTCCACCGGAAAGTTGCTCAAGCCCGAACTGCTCCAATTGGATTTGGCTGCCGCGCGGAAACTTGCCGAGGCGCTGGGCGACGCCAGCTTTGCCGTGACCTCGGTGGAATCCAAGGCCTATTCACGGCGTCCCTACGCCCCGTTCCGAACCACCACTTTGCAGCAAGAGGCTGGGCGAAAGCTCGGTTTCACCGCGCAGCGCACGATGTCGGTGGCCCAAGAGTTGTACGAACGCGGCTTCATCACCTATATGCGCACCGATTCGGTGACGCTTTCCAACACCGCGACCACCCTGGCCCGCAAGAAGGTGAAAGAGCTGTTCGGCGGCCAATACCTCCCCGAACGCCCCCGCGCCTACACCTCGAAAGTCAAGAACGCGCAGGAGGCGCACGAGGCTATCCGCCCCGCTGGCGACTTCCAGGCGCCGAATCAGACCGGACTCAGCGGCGACCAATACCGGCTGTACGAGTTGGTTTGGAAACGCACGCTGGCCTCCCAGATGAAGGACGCCGAGGGGCAGACCATTTCGGTCAAGATCGGGGCCACCCTGCCGCAGCGCCTCAGCCTGGAGTTGGGCGAAAAGAGCATCGACGCCGGTCGGGCGACCTTGGCCGCCAGCGGGCGCACGATCACTTTCGCCGGGTTCCTCGCCGCCTACGTCGAATCTGTCGATGACGACCAGTCAACAGACGACGAACAGGCCCGGCTGCCCGTTTTGGTGGACGGCCAGCGGCTCACCGGGGAGTCTTTCACCCCCTCCGCGCACCAGACCAGGCCGCCATCGCGCTACACCGAGCCGTCGTTGGTGGCCAAACTGGAGGAATTGGAAATCGGCCGCCCCTCCACCTACGCCGCGATCATCCGCACCATCACCGCCCGCGACTACGTATTCAAGAAGGGGCAGGCGCTGGTCCCGACCTGGCTGGCTTTCGCGGTCACCCGGCTGCTGGAAGAGCACTTCTCCAAATTGGTCGATTACAAATTCACCGCCCAGATGGAAGAGGACTTGGACGAGGTTGCCAATGGCAACGCCGCCCGGCTGGCCGTGCTCACCGATTTCTACTTCGAGGACGGCGGGTTGCAGGCCCTAGTCAGCGATCTGGGCGACATCGACGCCCGGAAACTTTCCACCTTCCCCATCGCGGACGGCATCGACCTGCGCGTGGGGCGCTACGGCACCAACGTCGAGGACAGCGAGGGGCACCGCGCCAGCGTGGACCCCGAGCTGCCGCCCGACGAGCTGACCGGGCAATACGCGCGGGAACTGCTGGACCGCCCCGCCGATCCGGAGCGCCCGGTGGGGACCGACCCGAAGACCGGCTATGCGATAGTGGCCAAGGACGGGCGCTACGGGCCATATGTGATCCAGGTGCTTCCCGAGGACGCCCCCAAATCAGCCAAGCCCAAGACCGCATCGCTGTTCAAATCCATGTCGGTCGAATCGGTCACCCTGGACCAGGCCACCGCGCTGCTCAGCCTGCCCAGAGTGTTGGGGAAGGACGCCGACGGCGAGGAGATAACCGCCCAGAATGGCCGCTACGGGCCGTACCTGAAAAAGGGGAGCGATTCGCGCTCGCTGGAGACCGAGGAACAAATTTTCAGCATCACCTTGGAGCAGGCCCAAGCCATCTACGCCCAGCCGAAAGTGCGCGGGCGCAGCGCTGCCGCCGGTCCCCTGCGCGAGTTGGGCAGCGATCCAGCGACTGGAAATCCGGTGGTGGTCAAGGATGGGCGCTTCGGGCCGTACGTCACCGACGGGCAGACCAACGCCACCCTGCGGCGCACCGACTCGGTGGCGGAACTGACGCTGGAGCGGGCCGCCGAGTTGCTGGCCGACAAACGCGCCCAACCCCCCAGGGCGGCGCCGAAACGGCGGGCCAGCGCTGGCTCGCGGGCCAAGAAGAAGTAGCGGCGGCTGTGGCCGGGGCGTTCATCGTCTTCGAGGGCGGGGACGGCGTGGGCAAATCCACCCAAGCCGCGCTGCTTGCGGACTGGTTGCGCGCCCAAGGCCGGGAAGTGCTGCTCACCTTCGAGCCGGGGGCCACTCCGCTGGGCGCCGCGATCCGCTCGATCTTGCTGGGCAACCAGACCGGAGACATCTCCCCGCGTTCCGAGGCGCTGCTGTACGCCGCCGACAAAGCCAGCCACATCGCTGACGCAGTGCGCCCGGCGCTGGAACGCGGCGCGGTGGTGGTCTGCGACCGCTACGTCGATTCGATGCTCGCCTACCAGGGTGCGGGCCGGGTGCTCGATCTCGCCGAGGTGGAGGCCATCGCCAATTGGGCCACCGGCGCACTGGCGCCCGAGTTGACCGTGTTGCTCGATCTGGACCCGGAAGCGGCGATGGCGGGAATCCCCGACAAAGACCGGCTCGAAGCCGCCGGCGCGGATTTCCACCTCCGGGTGCGCCGGCATTTCCTCGCGCTGGCCGCCCGCGACCCCAAACGCTATCTCGTCCTGCCAGCCAGGCAGCCTGTCGCGGAGTTGGCCGCCGCCATCCAGCAGCGGGTCAGCGCCCTATTGGCTGGTTGATTCGCCAAACTGTCTTGGTCGGTCCACGACCTGTCCCCAGCTCGTGACAGACTTGACCCTGTGAGCATAGCTGTCCCGGAAGCGGGCCTTGGGGTGTGGGCCGATCTAGTCGGCCAAGGCAAACTTGTGTCCGTGCTGCGCCGCGCCGTTTCCCAGGAGCCGCACGCGATGACGCACGCCTGGCTGTTCGTCGGCCCGCCCGGCTCGGGGCGCTCCAACGCCGCCAAAGCTTTCGCCGCCGCGCTGCAATGCCCGCGCGGGGGCTGCGGCGAATGCCAAACCTGCCTCAGCGTGCGCGGCGGCACCCATCCCGATGTGACGCTGGTCCGCACCGAGAAGCTGTCCATCGGGGTGGACGAAGTGCGGCAATTGGTCCGCAGCGCGGCGCTGGCCCCAGCCACCGGGCCATACCAAATCCTGGTGATCGAAGACGCCGACCGGGTGACCGAGCGCGGGGCGGACGCGCTGTTGAAAAGTCTGGAAGAGCCAGCTCCCCGCACAGTTTGGATGCTCTGCGCCCCCACCTCGGAAGATGTGGTGGTCACCATCCGTTCCCGCTGCCGGATGGCCGAATTGGTGACTCCCAGCGAGCAGGCGATCAGCGAATTGCTGCGGCGCCGGGACGGGATCGATCCACCGACAGCCGAATTCGCCGCCCGCGTCGCCCAAGGCCACATTGGCCGGGCCAGGTCGCTGGCGTCCAGCAGCGAAGCCAGGGAGCGCCGGGTGGAGATGCTGTCCATCCCGGCGAAGCTCCATTCGCTGGGCGCATGTCTGGATTCGGCTCAGGCCCTCGTCCAGGCCGCCACCGCCGAAGCGGCGGCCATCACCGCCGAATTGGACGCCGCCGAGTGGGCGCGGCTGCAAGAGACGCTGGGCATCTCCGGGTCCAGGACCAGGCCCCGGCATGCGGCGGCGGCGCTGGCGGAATTGGAGGAGCAGCAGAAGAAACGCTCCACCCGGCTGCAGCGCGACTGCCTGGATCGCGTGCTCACCGAGCTGACCTCGTATTACCGCGACGTGCTGATGCGGCAGACCGATTCGGGGAAAGCCCTGATCAACCTCGAATTCAACTCCGACATCCAACATTTGGCTGCCAGCTCCACCCCAGCGGCCACCCTGCGCAAGCTTGACGCCATCCTGGCCTGCCGCCGGGAGTTGATGGCGAATGTCACCGCGCTGCTGGCGATGGAATCGCTGCTGATCGCGCTGTCCGAGCAGTGACGCCCGGCAGGCCCGCGCAGCTGGATGGCCCAGCCAGCACCGATATCCCAGATTGATGCCGTGTCGCTGAGTCAATCTGCCCCTCAGCAATGACAGCATGGAAGCTGAATAAGTCTCTGTGTGGGAAGGACTGTCCGATGAGCGAGCAAGAGTCTCAGCAAACGCCCGAGGATTGGACGCTGCCCGAAGACGAGAAAGCCCAAGGCCCCCAGCCCACCGGCCTCGAAGAACAGTGGAAAATCCCGGAGGATCCCGACAACACGATGGCGCTGCCCGCGCCAGACGCCCCTATGGACGACATCTTCCGCGACTCTCCCGCTCCTCCGACGCCGCTCTCCACCGAAGAGGCACGTCTGCAAGCCGAGCGGTCGGCGCGCAAGGAAGCCCGCCTGCAAGCCCTGGCCGCCAGCCCGGCCCCAGCCACCGCCGTTATAGCGGAACCGGCCAGCGCCCCGGCGCCCGCCAAGCGCACGACCGACAAATTCCTGCCCTCGCTGGGCCTGTTCCTGCTGCGCATCGTCGTGGCTGGGATACTCGGCATCCGGGCGGTGCAATGGCTCGGTTCTACGGAAAAGTCCACCGCCATGCTGGAAAACACCGTCATCACCACCGAGTGGCGCGGATTGGCAGTCATCGTCGCCGGAGTGGCGATGCTTTTGATCGCCTTCGCACTCATTGTCGGCCTGCTGACCAGAGTGGCCGGATTCGGTTTGGCCGCCCTCACCGGCTGCGCCCTGGCCTTGGTGGAATGGGGGCCGTATTCCGTCTTCCAGGCCCAGAATTGGCCTGGCTTCCTCGGTGAGCTTGAATTGCTGCTGGCCACGGTGGGCATCGCCATCCTGCTCGTCGGCGCTGGCGGCTGGAGCCTGGATTACAGTTTCCGCTCCCGCCGCACCAAAGCGAAAATGGCCCGTGAAATTGCGCAGTAGCAAATACTTCTGCTGCTTGGCTGTCGTCTTGGCGACTGCCCTCAGTGCCTGCCTGCCTTGGATTGGCCCCGGCGAAACCGCGCCCAGCGCCTCCCAAACGACGCCCGCTCCGAGCGTTCCGCATCCCAGCCAAACGGTGCCGCCATCTCCCACCGCCACACCGGGCACAGATCGTCCCAGCTATCCGCCCAGCGATGCCGTGCCCTCCGGCTTTGCCGCCGCCCCGAGCGGGACGGGATTGAGCGGATATCTGCGGCAGAAGCCCAACTGGAAGAAATGCACGCGCGGCGAATGCGCCACGGTGCTGGCGCCGTTGGACTATGACAATCCCGGCGCACAGGCGTTGACCCTCTCCCTCAAACGGATAAAGGCCAGCAAATCGCCCAGAATCGGCACCCTCTTCGTCAATCCGGGTGGTCCGGGCGCGTCGGGCGTCGAATATGTCACCGCGTTCAACCGCAAAGGGCTGGAACGCTTCGATATCGTCGGCTGGGATCCGCGCGGAGTCGGCGGCTCCACGCCGGTCAAATGCTATGGGTCCAAGCAGGCCGACAAGCTAAACGCGCTGGACGGCTCTCCGGACACCCCGGCTGAGCGGCAGAAATTGATCGACGCCTACCGCGACTTCGGCAAGTCCTGCTGGGAGAAATCCGGGGTGCTGCTTGAACACATCTCCACCGAGGACACCGTGAAAGACCTCGATCTGCTGCGCCAACTCGTCGGTGACAAAAAGTTGTCTTATCTGGGCTATTCCTACGGCACCGCCATCGGAGCTGGCTACGCTGAGCTTTTCGGCAAAAACATCCGCAGCCTGGTGCTGGACGCGGCTGTCAGCATCTCCGACTCCGGCGAGATAATCCAAGCCCAAGGTTTCGACACCGCCTTGGAGCACTTCGCCGAGTGGTGCGCCGATTTGCGTTGCTCGCTGGGAACCTCGACAAAAGCGGTGATTGGCAAGCTCGGCACTTGGCTGGACAAGCTGGACAAGAAACCGGTGAAAGTCGGCTCGCGGAAGCTGACCCAGACGCTGGCCGCGCTGGGTATCGGCTCCTTCCTCTATTACGGGATAGACGGTTGGCCGACGCTGCTGCACGCGGTCACCGAAGCGATGGCAGGCCGTGCCGAATGGCTGCTGCAGGCTGGGGATTCGCTGA
>JAIRXX010000090.1 GCA_031268065.1 Propionibacteriaceae bacterium | reverse complement strand
CGAATGGGCCGACGAGCAGGGAGACCTTGGCCCGATCTACGGCTATCAGTGGCGTTCCTGGCCCGCCCCGGATGGTCGGCACATCGATCAGATCAAGGCGGTAATCGATTCGATAACCGCCAATCCGGCATCGCGGCGCCACATTGTCTCGGCTTGGAATGTGAGCCAGTTGGATCAGATGGCGCTGCCGCCCTGCCACGCTTTCTTCCAGTTCTATGTTGCCGACGGCAAGCTGAGCTGCCAGCTTTACCAGCGCTCGGCGGACATCTTCCTCGGCGTCCCGTTCAACATCGCTTCCTATGCCCTGCTGACGCACTTGGTCGCGCAGGTCACCGGTCTGGGCGTGGGCGATTTTGTCCACACCTTGGGCGATGCGCACCTCTACGTGAACCATTTCGACCAAGCCAGGCTGCAGCTGTCCCGCGAGCCGAGGCCGCTGCCGCAGCTAGCGCTTAATCCCGCCGTGACCCAGATCGACGCCTTCACTCTGGCCGACATCGAGGTCACCGGCTACGACCCACACCCAGGGATCAAGGCGCCCATCGCCGTTTGACCCCCCCGACCGATCTGCCAGGCGAGGAAGGCAGAAGTTTTGCGAGGAAGAATGAAACTCACCGCTATCGCCGCCGTGGGGCGCAACCGGGTGATCGGACGCGATCACGGTATGCCCTGGAGCATCCCCGAGGATTTCCGCCGTTTCAAACGGGTCACCCTGGGTGCCAATCTAATCATGGGCCGGGTCACCTTCTATTCGATAGGCAAACCGCTGCCGGGGCGGACCTCAATCGTGATCAGCCGAGGCGATCCGGCTGAGGACTTCTCCGGGTTGCCTCCCGCCGCAGACGGCCAAGCCACCGAGGTGGTTTGGGTGCATTCGCTGCAGCAGGGGCTAGCCGTTGCCGCCGAAAATGGTCGGCCCACCTTCATCGGCGGCGGGGCGCACGTCTACCAAGAAGCCTGGGGGTTGCTCACCGACTTGGACATCACCGAGGTTGACGCCAGCCCGGCCGGAGACGCTTTCTTCCCCGAGATAGACCCCGCCGGTTGGCAGGAGGTCTCCCGCGAGCCGAGACAGGGTTTCGCCTTCGTCAAGTATCAGCGAAGGCCAACCGCCGAATCCCAGTCCGGCCTTGGCTCCGCCCCAAACTCGGGATAGCAGATGCGGCGGACGCCTTCGATCCTGCACCTTGATCTGGACGCTTTTTTCGCCGCTGTGGAGCAGCGCGACAAACCGTCGTTGCGCGGCAAGCCGGTGATCGTCGGCGGTCTGGGTATGCGCGGGGTGGTCTCCACGGCGTCATACGAGGCGCGGGTCTTCGGCGTACACTCGGCGATGCCGATGCACGAAGCCCGGCGGCTGTGTCCCAACGCGGCTTTTCTAGCTGGGCGGTTTGGCGCTTATCGTGAGGCGAGCCGGATAGTGATGGGCATCCTCCAGGAATTGTCGCCGCTGGTCGAGGCGATGAGCCTGGATGAGGCATTCGTGGACCTGGAACCCTGCCTGCCCACAGCCGGAGCGCTCAGCGACGAAGAATTGGTCCTGCTCGCTGAGCGAACACGCGCCCTGGTGAGTGAGTACACCGGCGGGCTAACCGCGTCCGTCGGTCTGGGCAATTCCAAATTCATGGCCAAGGTGGCCAGTGAATTGGCCAAGCCGAATGGGGTGCGGCTCGTTCCGGTCGGCGCTGAAGCCGACACCATCGCTGTGCTGCCCGCCCGCGCCATCCCCGGTGTCGGTCCGGCGACGATGGAGCGGCTGTCGCGGCTGGGGATCAAGACGGTCGCGGAGTTGCGCCTGCTGTCGGAGAAGGAATTGGTCCGCGAGCTGGGCAAGGCGGGCGGGGAGCATCTTTTCCGCCTCGCCAGGGCGCAGGACGAGCGGGCGGTGACGCCGGTGCGGGAAGCAAAGTCGATTTCTGTCGAAGACACCTTCGAGCAGGACATCGCTGACCGCGCCCAACTGGGAGCGATTATTGCCAGGCATTCCGTGCTGGTGGCCAACCGCCTCGCCAAGTCGGGAAGCTTCGCCCGGACCATCACCGTGAAGGTGCGCTGGCCGGATTTCTCCAGTGTCAGCCGCTCGCGCACCCTGTATGGGGCGACTGATTCTGCCGAGCAGATCGCCCGGATCGCGCTCTTGCTGCTCGACGGCTTGGATGTGGCCGGGGGCATCCGGTTGCTCGGGGTGGGCGTCTCGGGATTCACCGAAGTCGCCCAGGAGCCGCTATTCGAGTTAGACGACTCAGCGCAGCCGGGACGGGTGGTGGAGGAGGTCGATCCCGGTTTGGCCCGCCGTCCGCCGCGCTGGCTGCCTGGCAACGATGTGGCGCATGACGAATTTGGCCCCGGTTGGGTGTGGGGATCGGGCCTGGGAAGGGTCACGGTGCGCTTTGAAACAGCCGAAACCGGTCCAGGACCAGTGCGTACTTTCGCCTTGGACGATGAAGCCCTGCATTTGCTGTAAACTACTACGGTGACTTTTCCCGCATTGCTGACCTGGCCGATTCTGGTGGTGGACATCGTACTGATACTGACCAGCATCGTGCTGGCGCTTTTCGTCTTGCTGCACAAGAGCCGGGGTGGCGGCATGTCCGACCTTTTCGGCGGCGGTATGCAGACCGGCATGAGCGGTTCGTCCGTTGCTGAGCGCAACCTAGACCGGATGACCGTCGCAGTCGGCGTTGTTTGGTTGGCTAGTATCATTGGATTGCTTGTTCTATACAAGTTCTTTCCCGAAATCGGCGCTTTCTGAGCCGAACAAGTCACCTAAGGAGTTTTTGTGGCAGGTGGCAGTGCTATACGCGGCAGCCGAGTGGGCGCCGGTCCGATGGGCGAGGCTGAGCGTGGGGACGCAGCTCCACGCCTCTACGTCTCTTATTACTGCGCCAACAGGCATGAGACCAGGCCAGCGTTCGCCGCTGACGTGCAAGTGCCGGAGACTTGGGATTGCCCGCGCTGCGGGTTGCCAGCCAGCTTAGACGCGGATAATCCGCCGCCACCGCCGCGCATCCAGCCGTACAAGACCCATCTGGCCTATGTGAAAGAGCGGCGCACCAGCGGCGAGGCGGTTTCAATCCTCAGTGACGCATTGGAAGAGTTGCGCGCCCGCCGCGCGGCGGGAGAAGTCATCTACTGAGGTTTGCCGCGACCTAGACCATCGGGCGGGGCGGATATTGCTCCAGCCCCGGCCTTAGACCGAGCCCCGCTGTGCGGGAGATCGGCCAGGCCAAGACCAGAGAATGGACAGCCGGAAGCGTCGAAATCAGGCTCCACTACCTAA
>JAIRXX010000025.1 GCA_031268065.1 Propionibacteriaceae bacterium | reverse complement strand
CCAGGTCTATTTCGACCGGGGCCGGGGCCTGGAGAAGTCCGAGTTGCGCTTCAACGATGACGCCGCCGTCCGCAAGCTCGCCGTGCGGCTGGCGGCGTCAGTGGGCCGCAGGCTAGACGAGGGCAGCCCCTTCGTGGACGCGCGGCTGCCGAACGGCGTGCGGGTCCACGCGATCCTAGGCACGCTAACCGACTGCGGCACCTGCCTATGCCTCCGCGTCCCGCGCAGGCTCCAATTCACTCTGGCGGATTGGGTGGCGAACCAGACGATGAGCCCCCAGGCGGCGGTGATCTTGCGCCGCCTGGTCGAGCGCAAACGGGCGTTCCTGGTCACCGGAGGCACCGGCTCGGGGAAGACGACGCTGCTGGGCACCCTGCTAGGACTAGTCGATCCAAATGAGCGGATCGTGATCGTGGAAGATTCCCGCGAGCTGGCCCCCAACCATCCCCACTGCCTGCGCCTGGAGAGCCGGACGGCGAACACCGAAGGGATCGGCCAGGTGACGATGACCGATCTGGTGCGCCAAGCGCTGCGGATGCGCCCGGACCGGGTGGTGGTGGGCGAAGTGCGCGGGCCGGAATTGGCCGATTTGCTGACTGCGCTGAACACCGGGCACGAGGGCGGCGCGGGCACAGTACACGCCAATTCAGCCGCCGACGTCCCGGCTCGGCTGGAGGCGCTGGCGGGGCTGGGCGGGATGAGCCGGTCCACGCTCCACTCCCAGCTTGAAGCCGCGCTGGACGCGCTGATCCACATCCGCCGCCTGGGCAATGGGCGGCGTTGGGTGGAAGAGATAGCCGTCATCCAACTGCACGACGGCCTGTGCCGGGCCGTCTGCGCGGCTCGCTTCGACCCGGTGACCGGTTTGCGGCGCGAAGCTGGCTTCGCTGAATTGGAGAGGCTGGTCTGCTGATGCCTGGATGGGCGGCGCTTGCGGCATCTGTTGCGGTCTGGCTCTGGATTCCGCCTGCCGCCAAGGCCGGGCGGCTGCGGCAGGTGGTGCGCTACCGGCAACGCGCCCCAGCCTGGCGGCGGCGCTGGCCGCTGGCGCTGGGAGCGGCGCTGGCAGTCACGCTAGCAGCGGCGGGGCGTTTGGCCATCGGCCTGTCAGTTGGCATGGTCGCGGTGACAGTCACCAGCGTTGCCCAAGCCAGTCTGCGCCGCAGGGCCGCCCGAAAACGCGCCGCCCTGGTCATGGCGGGCTGTCGCCAACTCGCCAGCTTGCTGCGCCTGGGCCAGATGCCGGTGCAGGCGTTGGGGGTGGTCGCCGACGACAATCCGCTCTACGCCGAGCCATTCGCTGTGGCCCAAATCGGCGGCGACTTGGCGGCTGCGTTTCGGCGTTTGGGGAAGGTTGACGGCCAAGAAGACTTGCTCCGGCTCGGCATGGCTTGGGAGGTCTCGGCGGACACCGGAGCATCGCTGACCTCCACCCTGGACGCGCTGGTTGCCGCGATGGGGGCGGCAGAGGAGACCCGGCACACCGTCGCCGCCGAACTTTCCGCGCCCCGCGCCACCAGCCGTTTGCTCGCCGGACTGCCGCTGGTCGGCATAATGCTGGGATTCGGCATGGGCGGCGATCCGGCTGCCTTCCTCACCAACACGCCACCGGGCCAAATTGTAGGAGTCATCGGCGTCGGGCTGGCCTGCGCCGGGACGCTCTGGAGCGAGAGGATAGCCAATGGTTAACTTGGCCGCGATCACGGCGGGCATCGCCGTTTGGCTGTGGCAGGGTTCCAGCGCCGCCCAAAGGCTCAGCCCCGCCTTAGCCAGCCGGACGCTGCGGATGCGCTGGCGCCGGTTGGCCTCCTGGCTGGACACCGTTCCCACCACCGCCCGCGCCAGGCGCATCCAGCCGGTCCGCGACGAAATCCCGGTGATTTGCGAATTGCTCGCCGTCTGCTTGGATGCCGGACTGCCGCTGCGCAACGCGGTTCGCTGCTTGCTGCCGTTGTTCACCGGCCCGATACACGCCGCGCTGGCCCAGGTGGACGCCAGAGTGCGGCTCGGCACCGACGAGGCGCTGGCCTGGAGCGAACTGCGCGGCGAACCTGGCTGGGGTGAGCTTGCGGACGAGCTGAGCCGGTCTGCCGCCAGCGGAATCGGCATCTCCCAGGCGGTGCGCGGACTCGGCGCCAGCGCTCGGGCGGCCACCGCAGCACAGGCGCATGAGCGGGCCAGGAGCGTCGGAGTGCGCAGCGTGCTCCCGCTGATGGTCTGCTTCCTGCCCGCCTTTATGCTGCTCGGCATAGTCCCGATAATCGGCGGAGTGATAGCCGAGCTGCAATGAGCGGCCCGGCTGGGCGCACACCGGCACCCAGGCAGAAATATCCACAGGTTTCGCGGCATTGGCAACCGATATCCACAGCAACAAAATTCGAGTGCATATTCGGCCTGCGGCTCCAGATAATTCCTATCGCGAACCCTCGCAAATCTGAAAGGAAAGAACATGGCAAAGGCCTGGTTGGCTCGTCACGACGAGCGTGGCATGACCACAGCGGAATATGCCGTTGGCACGGTCGCATCTGTGAGCATCGTCGGCATCCTCATCGCGATCATCCAAAATCCGGCGTTCCGGGAGTTGATCATGCAGCTGATCAGTCTGCTTTTCAGCCTCATCACTAGGGCGATGGGCGGCTAGCTCAGTTCCACCAGCGGCGGGCGCAGCCCAATAAAATGCAGGCCCCGCCCCGGAGGAAACCCCAACACGGGGAAACGTGAAATGGAAAGCGCGCGCGTTCAAGGGGTCACCGCGG
>JAIRXX010000316.1 GCA_031268065.1 Propionibacteriaceae bacterium | reverse complement strand
TCCAGACCATGTGGGCGGAAGTGTCGTAAGCGGTGCCAGTGCGCGAGTCGATCCGGGTCATCGCGTGCTCGTACTCCAAAAGCAGCCCCTCGTGGCTGGAGTAGAGATCGACCGTGCGGAAGCTCTCGTTGTCCACCCCGCAGGCCACCATGAAAGCCAGCGCCCGCTCAATCTCAGCGGCCAGTCCCTCGTAGCGCTCCTCCACATTTGAATTGCGGACGAAGTCGGAATTCCAAGTGTGTACGGTGCGCAGATCGGCAAAACCGCCCTTGACGAAAGCCCGCAGCAGGTTGAGGGTGGCCGAAGACCGGTTGTAAACCTCGATCAGCCGTTTTGGATCGGGTTCGCGGGCGGCGGCGGTGAATTCCACCGAATTGACCGCATCGCCGCGATAGGCCGGAAGGGTGAGGCCCGCCCTGGTCTCAGTGGCGCTGCTGCGCGGCTTGGCGTATTGGCCGGCGATGCGGCCCACTTTCACCACCGGCATCTGCGCCGCATAGGTGAGCACCACCGCCATCGACAGCAGCACCCGCAGCTTGCCCCTGATGTCTTGGGCGGTCACCGAGTCGAAATTCTCAGCGCAATCCCCGCCTTGGAGCAAGAAGGATCTGCCCGCTGCCACATCGGCCATCTTCCGGCGCAGATCGTCGCATTCACCGGCGAAGACCAACGGCGGACGCTTGCGCAATTCGGTGAGCACCTGGCCCACTTCTCCGCTATCGGCATACGTCGGCTGCTGGGCGGCGCCCACGGCGTAAAGCTCAGCAAGAGTTGGGATTTGAACGGCCACATCATTGAGAATACGGCCAAGCGCGGTTTTATTCCCAACCCATCTCGAAAGCTGTGCGAATCCCCGCCCCGCCAGCAGCTGGGGCGGGTGAGCCATTTCGGGGCCGGCGCCCGCCGCGAGACTGGCCAACCCGCCTCTTCACCCCGGTTCGCAACACCGGGAGAATGCCGCTTCCGCAGGCGGCTCAGCTCACGAAGCGATGCTGGGCGGCTCGCCGCCTCCGGGGCGGGGCAGCTCTTTTTCGGCAGCTTTCTCAGCGCTCACCGAGCCGTGTTTCATCGATGAGCCATAGACGTCCACATAGCTTTGGCCAGACAGCTGCTGGATGGCGTGCATCACCTCGTCGGTGACCCAACGCAGCATTTCCCGGTCATCCACGCCCGCAACGTACTGGTCAAAGCGCAGCGGCTTCCCGATCACAGCCCTGGGCCGCTTCAACCAAGGTATGCCGAGCGGACCCTTCACTTTGTAGGTGTTGAACATCGCCACCGGGATCACCGAGACATTTGCCGCCAGGGCCAGCCGGGCCACCCCGGTCTTGCCCTTGTAGAGCCGTCCGTCCACCGACCGGGTGCCTTCCGGGTAGATGGCGACCAGCCCGCCGTCCACCAACCGTTGCAAGATCGGGGCGAGCGCCGCCAACCTGTCTTTGGGATCGGCCCGGTCCATCGGCACCTGGTTGATCGCTTTGAGGAACCAAGCCACCACCTTCGACCCGATCCCGCGATCGCCTCGGAACAATTCGGCCTTGGCCGGATAGAGCACCTGCCGCCTGATCAGCGCCGGAAACACATAGGCGTCGGCGGCGGCGATGTGGTTGCTGGCCAAGATCGCCGGACCATGCTTCGGAATGTTCTCCTCGCCCTCGACCTTTCCCCGCAGCACGAACCGGATGATCGGGACGAAAAGCAGCCATTTGAACAACTCGTAGGCCATCTAAGTCTCCTTGAAATAAACAGCCCTATACTCTCATAGGTTTTCAACGCGATGCCTCAGGTCTGCCAGCGGCATGTCTTGGATCAGGGTGTGGCCCGCCTGGCGCGCAGCTTGACGGCGGTGATGGTTCCAGCCAGGAGGAGGACCACCGCGACGCCGGTCCACGGGACGGCGGCCACGGAAAAATCTGCCGCCAACGCCTGGGGCGGGCTAACCTCGTCCTCCCCAACGACCGTCGGCACCACGCTGACATCACCCCACAGCCAGAACAAAGCCGGGGCGTCCAAGGTCATAGTCCGGCTGGTCTTCTCGCCCGGAAGCAATTCGGTGATCGGGTTGTCCTGGACCGTTGACTTGCCGATCCCAAACAAGCCAAAGGACTCAGCCGACGCCCTGGCGCCAAGGCGCACGTTGCCCGTTGCCGCCACCTCATAACCGACGGTCAGCTTGCCGGGGGCAAAAGGAATCCAGGAGGGCGAAAACGACGCCCCGGTGACGGAAACCGACAGCGCCGGGGCGACCTCGCCGTTGACCCGCAGGTGAACGCGCACCCCAATGCGGTTCGTGACTGTTAGCGCCTGGCCCTGGCTCAGCCCCACCGCTATGCCAGCTGGATGGTCGCCGGGAGCCGCGCCGACAGGCACCTGGATACGCACCGGCAGAATCCGCACTTCGCCGGGGGCTAGCGTCACTTGGCCAGCTTCCAGGCCATCCACCTCGACCCACTGGCCCTCGTCTTGGTCCGCCTGCACGATATCGAAGGCCCCGTCTGCACCGATGACGCCAGTCCCGGTGGCAACGCTGAAGGTTGCGGCAGACTCAGACAGGTTCGTCACGGCGATGGCATCGTTCGTTTGAGCGCCGGGATCGAGGCTGTGCCGCAACGAAATCCGGCCATCCAGCCCGGTCTGCGCAGCTGGCCCAACGGACCATTCGATTTCCCGGTCAGCCACGTCGGCCAGCGCCGACATATCCGGCGTTGCCAAAGCGGCAAGCGCCACAATGCCAAAAAACACGGCCACCCTGGTGACCCACCGGACTGCCCGTGGGGCAGACGCCAAGCGCCTGCCCCACGAGTGCCAAACTGGTTCAGCCCGCATGTCAGTCGGTAGCGAAAAGGGTCAAGGTGATCTCGCTGCCGTAACGGCCGGAGTCGGCCGATCCGGGCGGGGTCAAAGCCAAATCCGCTCCGATTACCGAGGTGCCCAGGCGCGATGCCTGATTGGCTGCGGCAAGCGTGGCTGGCGCGTCCAACGCAGCACCAGCCTGTCCAGGCGCCACCCCGCCTTCCGAAGAGACGACGCGCGGGGTCCAACCCAGATTCTCGGCGCCGATCACCCGGTTGCCAGCCGTGAAATCATCCGCCCGGCCAGCCAGGGTCCAGCCGCCCGCCTGGGCCTGGACATCGGTCCGGGTGTCGCGGACAGTCACCGCGGGCAATGCCGCGTTCCACAGCGATCCGGAACCGGCGAACTGCACTGGCTCGGCGACGCGGGTGACCCTCATCGACAGGGCGCCCGGAGTGGGTACGTCAAGTCCCAGCGCCAATTCCAGCGGCACGCTAACTGCCGTACCGGAATAGTTGTAGCCGAAAAGATCGAACAAGGTCTTGCCGATATCGGTGTTGTCCAGGTAAGCGCCGCGCACCGAGTCCCAGTTTGTCGCCCGCGCTACCAGCATTGAGCTGCCAGCGCCTTTGGCAAATAGCGGAACCAGTGAGTTGGTGTGGTTGCCGGAGTGCCAAGAGACATTCGGCAATTGGCCAGCCTGGCCGGTCATCGGCGTCCAATTGGGATCGGCGCCGGGGCCGGTGAGATAGCCCGTCTCGTGGTCAGCGGTGATGATGACCAGCGTCTCATCCCAGGACGAGTTGGCGTTAACCCATTCGTCAATGGCGGCGACGGCATCGTTGAACTCAAGCTGTTCTTCGATGACGCGGGTGGTCTGGTTGGCATGGCCTGCCCAGTCAACCGCACCGCCTTCAACCATTAGGAAGAAGCCGTCGTTGTCCTTGGCTAAGACGTTCAACGCGCCCTTTGCCATGACGTCAAGCCCAGGTACGGCGTTGCGTGGGTCGGTGCCTGGCAAGACATTGGCATTGGCCAGTCCGGACCGGTTGTATTGCAACGTCTCGGCAACTTGGGCCAAGCCGAATACCCGGTCGGGAGCAGCATTGCCAGCATGTGCCAGCGCCTCGAATTCAGCCTGCTTTTCGATGTAGGTATACGGGGTCTGGCCAGCGGAAACCCGGCTGTAGTCGGCTTGCGAAATCCACTGGTAGTAGGGTGCCCGGTTGGCGTTGTCGTCATTAAACAAAGGATGACCGGCGCCCATGATCACGTTCAAATCCGAATCGATCATTTCGGTGGCAAGACCGTGGTAATCGTTGCGGTCGGAGTTGTGGGCGATGAACCCTGCCGGGGTGGCATGGTTGAACGTCACCGAAGTGACCAGGCCAGTGGCTTTGCCCAGCGCAGAGGCATGTTCGACGATGGTGGTCAAACGCTCTGCGGATGGAGTGAAGCCGAGCACGCCGTTGTTGGTCTTGACGCCGGTGCCCAGCGCGGTGGCGGCGGCAGCCGAATCGGTCGCGCCGTCGTACACCCAGTTGAAGGTGCCCCAGGCGTCGTCGCTGCCGTAGCTTCCCCGTCCGTTGGCCGAATAATGCGACTGGCCTAGCTGGACCGGATAGTTTTCATAAACCCAAGACGCCGCGCCGGGAACAGGCTCAATCCAATTGGTTGCCGGATCGACCCGGACCTGATTGTAAGTAGTTCCATTTTTGTACAGACTGGCGATGTCAAAGTGGTTGTAACCTGCACCGTCCGATATCAGGACGATGATGTTCTTCGCCTCCTGGATGGGGGCGGCCGAAGCTGGGATGCTCGGCAATGCCGCGACGAGTCCGGCGCCCAGCGCCAAGCTCAGCGCACCGCCCAATCCCGCTTTCATATTTCGTTTCATCTATTCCTCTTTGTCCAAGTAGATGTGTTGCTGCCTTAGTGGCAATCAGCAGCTTTCCGGACCCAGGCGAATCGCAGGAAGCATCACAGTGACTACGAGGTAAACAGCTGCCGAACATCAACCAGAAACTGCCATATGGGCTAAATCTGGGCAGGTCAGCACGGGCGCCAATTCAGCGTTTCTCGCCGCAGCCCGGCTCCCAGAAGACGCCGACGCGCTCGCGGACTTCATCTCCAACGGGATTGACCCCGCTGCCCGCCGCCAGCGCGTGGCCGAGCAGGGCGTGCAGGCATTTCACCCTGGTCGGCATCCCGCCAGCGCTGAAACCGGACAATTCCGGCACTTCTCCCAGGCTGTCCCGGTCGGCGAGATAGCTCTCGTGTGCCCGCTGGTATGCCGCCGCGAATTCCGGGTCTTCGTCCAGCCGCTCGGCCAACTCGGCCATCACTCCAGCCGATTCCAGCCGCGAACAGGCGGCGACGGCTTTGGGGCAGGTCAGGTAGTAGGTGGTCGGGAAGGGCGTGCCGTCGGGCAGCCTGGGTGCGGTGGCGATCACTCCCGGCCTACCGCAGGGGCAGCGCCAAGCGACACCGGCGACGGCGCGCGCCGGACGTCCCAGTTGTTCGGAGATCACCGCCTCATCGGCTGGGGTTATCGGTTCTAACCGCATCAACACGGCCTAACGCCGGTCCGTTGGCAAGCTGACTGGCACCAGCTCCGTCCCGGATTCCCCTGCGAAGCCGCGGCACGGAGCCATGAT
>JAIRXX010000270.1 GCA_031268065.1 Propionibacteriaceae bacterium | reverse complement strand
CTGGACCCGTCAGTGCGGGTGAAGTCATTCATCACGACGTCCTGAAAGCCGTATTTGCTCACTGCGGTGAATACGGCAGCGCCCATCCCAACCAGCGTGTAGGTGCGCATCCCAGCCGCCTTGGCGTAGAACTCCCGTTCCAGCCCGATGATGAGGGACAGCGCCGTCGCCAGGGTAATCCCAATCATCGGCTGCAGCACCACGTAAAGGTCTAAAGTCATCTTGGCCTCCATAGATCAGCAACGAGTCTATTACCTGCCACCGGACGCTGGATGAAACGCGGAATTCCAAGTCTGTCCGCAACGGTGTTATCGGTGAAGGCGGAGTGGGATTTTGACTGGAAAACAGAGTTATTGCCGACTCAAAGCTCAGGGCAGCTTCGTTGCCCGAGGGTGCCGCCGCCTTATGAATGTGGCGGTTGCCACCACTAGGACGGCGATTATGGTGGCGCCGATGGCGACCGGAACCCAGCCACTTGTCGCTTGGTTGGCGGTGTCGCCGTCGGTGAGTTCCGCCAAAGTGGCCGCGTAGACGATGCTGCCTTCGTGGCCGCTGGACAGCCGCCAAGTGGTGCCGTCGAAGCTTGGAATGAAGCCGCGCTTCCAAAGCTCTGCGATGGCTTGGTAGGGGTAGTCGGCGCTGCCGGAGGCTGACCAGCGGGTCGTGTTGGTGAAGAAGATGCCCAGAAATTCCTTCTCACCCACTGAGGAGCCAACTTTGTCCTCGGTCGCTGCGTCAAGCGTTACGCCGGTCGCTTCGATGCCCCTGACAACGGTCGGTCCGGGGCATTGGCCGTAGATCTCGCCGAATCTGTCGTTTAGGTATTGCGCGGCGTCGTTGAAGATGGAGTCGCCAGCCCACGGGTAGGCATCGTCTGCGCCCTTGTTGTCTGCGTTGGCTGGGTCGGCTTTATACCGCGCCCACTGCCGCAGCAAGTCGATGTCGTCTTCGGTCGGGGTGAGCGGTTCAACGGGCAGTGTGTCGAACCAGGCCCAGAAGCCGTCCAAGTCGAAGTCGTAGACATAGGATTTCCACTCTCCAAATGCGTCCATGATCGCCCGTTCGCCGTCGGGGCCGTACCACGAGGGAGTATCGCCGTCGATATGGAGTTCCCACTCCGAATCCGGGTGCAGGTACGGGTAGGCCTCGGCGCTTGCCGGAAGGACTTGCACTTTCAGCACGGTGCCGTCTTCTACCAGGTTGTTGGCCGCGATCAGTTTTTCCCACGAGTCGATCCCGGGCTGCCAGTAGACCGTGCCGTCTTCGGCCAGGATTGCGGCGAAAGCCGCTGAACCTCCGCTGGCCACGTCAGCCGCCGCTGTCTCATAGGCGATGGTCCCATCGGCGGCATTGTGGAGCCGCCAAGTGGTGCCGTCCGAGCTGACAATGAAACCATCGTTGATCAGGGTGACTGCAAAGCCATATTGATACCCGTTCGGCTGTGCCGGGGAAGTGCTGGCCGCGCCCGCCTGCTGGGCGCTCTGCCCTTGGCCGCCACCGCTCATCAAGTTGGGGAAGAAACTGCCAAAGTAGGCGGCGAACTGGCCTTCTTGGACCGCGCCGACATTCTTCAGCCCGGACGTTTGTGACACGACCGAGCCGACGTTCGCGGTGTTCATCCAGCCTGCCCATACCGTGTTCAGATAGTTCCAAAGCTCGTTGGCGACTGTCTCGCCGACCGCGCCGGCGACCGCCTTCATCACCATATTTCTCGGGTTGCCGCCCGTCGCTATCCACTGCTGGAACGCTTCAATGTCAGCGGCGGTCGGCTCGTGGGGCGCGATGCTAGTCGGATCAGGTGGGTTCATGAACCCATCCAGGTCGAACGATGCGCTTGCTGCCCAAGCGGTAACCTCTGACGAAGGGAACCCAGTGGTGTCCACCGCGCCGCCAGCTTCGTCAGGCCGGTCATTCGCGTCGTCAGGCCGATCATCGTGGACATCCTGGCTCGGGTCGTCAGATGACTGTCCGGCTGCGGGAGATGCTTTGGCTGCGGGCGTTGCCCCCGCCGTGTCGAGTCCGCAGGCAGCTGTCGTAATGACTATCGCCAAACACAGGCCAGCCGCAACGATTCTGGCTCCTATCCCGTTCAACTGCCAAGACATGCCTTTCCCCTTTTCTGCCGCACTGCCAACGCAACCAGCAAATACGCCTGGCCTGTGCGACCCCTGTGTGACACCCAAGACACAATCTGTGAAAATCCAACACGCGGCAACCCAGCCGTACTAAAGCCACGAAGGGCGGTCCGGCGAATTTCGCGGAGCTAGCCATCTGGATAAATGCTTGCCGACACAGGCGCAACGGGGGAGACCCTTGGCAACTTCACCAGGTGAGCTGACACGCCATCACTCCAACACCTGCCGGACGGCGCCAACCAGAATCTCCACTGGCGCAAAGGGTTTTACATCAGGTAGCCAATGACGCTGCCAAGGGTTTGAACGTCACCAGCCGGGTGGGCGCAGACGGACTCGAACCGTCGGCCTCTTCCTTGTAAGGCTCGATCAGGTGTCTGACGCGCTGGACCAGGCGAAGTCTGTGGCGCTGGCAGTCACATGATCTGGCGCTTTCGTTTGGTTTTTTGTTGACTGTTTTAAATCCTTATGTGTAATGGATGTGCAACGGGGCAGGTTTTCGGGGGTTCCCGCGAGGGGGATTCTCCTGGTCAAAGTGGCTCTGACAAGGGCCGGAGGGCTGTGGGCGCAGACGGACTCGAACCGTCGGCCTCTTCCTTGTAAGGGAAGCGCTCTAACCTGCTGAGCTATGCGCCCGGACGAGTTGCCATTTTATGGCACACGGGGTCGTCCGGGAAACTCGCCCGCTCAGAGCCGCCATCTGGAGGGTTGAAATCCTTGGTGTTTTGCCGATCTGGGCGGGGATTTAGGTGGTGGAACATGTTGTGGTGGGTGTGCCGGGGTCTTCTGGGCAGATGGTGAGGGTGTCTGCGCTTGAAAGACCCCGGCACTTCGCCTAGCGAGCGGGCCTACCCCTTGGCCTGGTTCTCAACTGTGCGGTGCCGGTTTTGCCAGCCGCAGCCGACGTCTGTCCTGTCTGCCGAGTCCGCCGAGCCTGGCGCAAACCCGCAGAGCCAACTGACAATAGGCGAGGCAAGACGCCCGCCACCGCAACGTAACTATCCACTTCAAACATGCCTTCGATTTCAAAACGGCGAAAATGTTACGGTGAGCCTAAATCGAACCCAACCCAAAAGCAATACCCCCAAACATAACGATTAGCTCACAACCACACCCCACGCCCACTCTCCAACAACACCCTGCAACCTCCAACAACACACCAACCAAGATCACCACTGCTTGGACTGGTTCGATTACTCAACTGCTCGGCCTTGCGGGCAGAGCCGATTCGGTGTGCATCCGGTTGGCAAGGTCATCTGCAAGTTGAGGGTCTCGGAGCGCATCTGCGCCCCGATCTGCAGGCGTTGCCCGTTACAAGTATTCTGTTCAGCGTCGGACTGCGGATCGGGGGTTGTCA
>JAIRXX010000136.1 GCA_031268065.1 Propionibacteriaceae bacterium | reverse complement strand
TTTGCTTGGGCATGAGTACAAGTGTATGCACTTACCGAAGCGAACCTATTTCAGTCGCCGGTGCGTCGCGGTGTTGGTGGCCTCTGCTGTGCTGGAACGGCAAGCCGTCCAACTTCTGTGGTTCGCTGGTTGCCGCCATGCCCGGCTTGGCTTTGCCACAGACGTTCTTCTGGAGGACGTGGGCCTGGAGGAGGTGGGCCTGAGGAGGTGCCAGGCGTCGTGGCTGGCTAGTCTCGCACAATGAGTCAAACCCCGACTGTCTCCACATGCAGTCGATTGGCCACTTGGGCGAGTCTTTTGTCAGCGGTTGCCAAGGCGGCAGCGGCATTTCGCCGGGCCGTCACGACGTAGAGCAAGTCATACACTGGATGGCCACACCGGGTGGCTTCTTTGATGGCTTCAGCCGTGATCGATTCGGTCAGCGGTTGCTGGCGGTCGAGCAGGTTGAGCGCAAGTGTGAGCTTTGAGACTGCGCTCTGGGCATCGAACGCCCCAGCGCGAACGTACTTCCACAGCGCATTCCCAATCTCTGCTGTTATGAGCGTCGGCGCAATCACCTCGTCAGCTTCAGCAATGGCAGCCTCGATGCTGTCACGTCCCTCGCCACCCACGACTATTCGCATGGCAGCGGACGAATCGAGAACGATGATCTTAGTCAACGCTCCCGATCCTCTCTGATGAGTGCCACAGCATCCGGGAGTTCCTTGTGCTGCGCGGGAAGCTCTTTGCGCGCCTGCGCCAACAGCGCCGCTCGCCGTGCCTTGGACGGCTCGGGAAGGCCGAGAGCGCCCCGCAGCAAGACAATCGTCTCCTGGGCTATGGAACGGCGGTCAGCCTCAGAGGCCTGTTTTAGTTTTGTGTGTAAATCCTCCGGGAAGTCCCGGACTTGCAACAACGGCATCCATAACCTCCATATGCAAAGCGAATGCTATTAGCATACCAACTCAATCGATCTCAGTCCCGTCCTCCCACCCCAAGCGCTGAACGAAGCGCCACCACCAAGGAACCTGATGGCCTACTGGCTTGGCTGCGAATCGCAGAGTAACCTCCACGCGCCCAAAACTGCCCCCTGGCCTGAACCTCAGTGGGAGCCAAGCGGAGGAGCCAAGCGGGGCAATGGCGATTTCCAGGTCAAGAATGCCTGCCTACACGGGGTGAGCATTGTGAAAATTGGTCACAGAATGCACCTATCCGCTGACTGGGCAGGAATGCGTGAGCATAGTGGTCACCGATTTGGCGGTGCTGCGGCGCGAGGACGGCCAATTCCTTCTTGAGGCGGTTGCCCCGGGATTCAGCCCAGAAGAAGTTTTGAGCCTGACTGAAATGCGCGTCAAACTCTCGGCTGCCGTGGGGACTATGGAAATCGGTGAATGAAATCCGGCCAGTGGCAATTTGCAATCTATAACCGCAGTCGGCGGTGGCGGCTTTCTCGGCCTACCTTTCGCCTGGCTTCGCTTAGAAGTCGGTTCTGCGGCCTAAGGCCTCCCAGGCGGCTATGTCGGCAGCTTGGTTGGCGAGTTCTTCCTTGCAACGGTCAATCGCCCGATTGCCGAGCAACAGCCTGCGCGGCGGTTTCGCGGCGGTGGCCACGGCGATGATCGCTTCAGCGGCCTTCGCCGGATCGCCAGGTTGGTTTCCGTCGATTCTGCTGTCTTCCTTGTGGCGTTCTCCGACAGTGCTGGT
This sequence comes from Propionibacteriaceae bacterium, assembly GCA_031268065.1. Classification (GTDB taxonomy): domain Bacteria; phylum Actinomycetota; class Actinomycetes; order Propionibacteriales; family Propionibacteriaceae; genus Propionicimonas. Next base: position 1,572 of record JAIRXX010000136.1, on the reverse strand, counting down.
GTACGCGCTGATCGCCGCCGCCCGTTTCATTGAGCGTCCGGCGAAATCTGTCCGGAATGGCCCCGGCTCGACGAGAATTACGTGGATGCCGTGTTGGGCGGTTTCTTGGCGCAAAGCGTCTGACAGCCCTTCCAGGGCGAATTTTGTCGCTGAATAGAAGCCCGATCCCGGCGAGGACATCCGTCCGGCGATGGACGACATGTTGACGATCACGCCGCTGTGGCGCTCCCTCATGCCGGGCAGCACCTGCTGAATCAAATCGACTGGCCCGTAGAAGTTCGTGGCGAACATGGTTTCAACGGTTTCCCGCTCGCCCTCTTCGACTGCCGAGCGATATCCGTAGCCCGCGTTGTTGATCAGGACGTCGATAGAGCCGAAACGTTCCTGGGCGGCTTGCACCGCTGAGACCACTTTGGCGTGGTCGGTCACGTCCAAAGCCAGCGCGAGCGTCCGATCAGGCGCCGATGCGGCTAGATCCGCAATCGCCTCAACATTTCGGGCGCTTATTACCGCATTGAATCCGCGATCAATAACCGCTTTAGCCAGTGCGCGGCCAAAGCCCGTCGAACAACCAGTGATGAACCATGTGGACATAGCTTCTCCTCCAATACCACATCGGGCATAAAGCCCCTTCAGGAATAAACTAGCTGCAATCATTGTCTCGCCAATGGCACGCCAAACGAGATCGTCTCATTAAAACCAGGCGATGTAGCGCCATATCCTAGCTGGAGTGGGTACGCTGGGTTGGTGCCCGTGTTGATTGTGTTGAGTGTGACCGCGAATGCCATGCTGATCGGTTGCGCCATCGTGGCTGTGCTGGCAGTGGTCAGCATCGCAAGGGTGGTTCGCCGGATGTTGAAGGAGCGAAATGTTCGAGATTCCGAGTGATCTGAATCCAGCCCTGGTGGGGTTGGCCTGGCTGCGGGGGCGCTGGGAGGGCACTGGCTATCGGGAATGGCCAGGCGAGGAGAAATCCAGCTACGCCATCCAGATCGATTTTGCCGAGAACGGCGGCGATTACCTGCACTACCTGGCCCAATCTTTCGAGGTGGACTCCGATGGCCGCGCGTTGCGGGCGATCAGCATGGAGACTGGTTTCTGGCGCCCGCTGCCCGACGGAACCCTGGACGTAATGATGTGCAGCCCAGACGGCTATGCCGAGCTTTGGTTCGGGAAACTCTCTCCAGGCCGGATCGAGTTGACTACTGACGCGGTGGCCCGTACCAAAGACGCCAAAGTCGCCTACAACTCCGGGCGGCGGCTCTACGGGCTGGTCGAAGGGCAGCTGATGTTCGCCTTTGACCGCTCCACCGAGGACCAGCCGTTGCAGTCGTATGTCTGGGCAACGCTGCGTCGTATCTGAGTTGGCGGGCCGCAGTTGGCTGCCTAGGCGTGGGGGCAGGCGCTGGCGCGTTCCAGGTTCTTGGCCAAGGTCGGCGTCGTTCCCTCCGAAGAGTTCGTTAAGATCATGAGGGCTCGTTCCGCTATCGAGTGGTACGAGCCGTAGCCTAGGAGACATAGGGGGCTGGGTTGTGAGTGAGGTGCTGGTCGATTCCGGCCCGGACCAGGGAG
>JAIRXX010000131.1 GCA_031268065.1 Propionibacteriaceae bacterium | reverse complement strand
GCTCAGCCTCGCCCATATCCGGGGTGGCGACCAGGATCGTCTTCGCTTCGGCGTGCAATTGGGCGAGCAATTCCCAAAATTCGTGCCGCGACACCGGATCGACGCCCGTGGTCGGCTCGTCCAGCAGCAACAAATCCGGATCGTGCAGCAACACGCTGGCCAACATCAACTTCTGCTTCATCCCGCCCGAAAGCAGTCCGGCCCGGCGCGTTGCGAAGCGGGTCAGCCGCATACTTTCCAGCAACGACTCGGCGCGTATTTTCCGCAAAGCTTTCGGAACGCCGCGAATGCGCCCGAACAAGTCCAGATTCTCGGCTGCGGTCAGATCGGGATACAGCGAGAATTGCTGCGGCATGTAGCCGATCCGGCCAGTGATCGGACGGCGCGAACCGCTGGTTGAATGCCCGAATAGCTCCGCCTCGCCCGAGCTGGGCCGCAGCAGCGTCGCCAAGATGCGGAGCAGGGTGGTTTTGCCAGCCCCGTCGGGGCCAATCAGCCCGAAGAGGGCGCCGGAGGACACCGACAAATCCACCGCGTCGAGAGCGGTTGTCTCACCGAAGCGCTTGGAAAGCGCATTCACCACAATGTCGGCAGCTTCCGAATCTGGCATCAGAACTTAATCTCAACGAACATTCCGGGCTTCAGCTCGGCAGCTCCGAGTTGGCCGATTCGGACTTCGTAGACCAGCTTGGCCCGCTGCTCAGCAGTCTGCGCGGTGTTGGGGGTGAACTCCGGCTCGGCGGCGATATAGGAAATCTTGCCGGTGATGGGATCGCTTTGGCTCTGGACGATGACGCTGACCTCTTGGTCCACCTTAAGCTTCCCCGCCTCTGTTTCCGGAACGTATGCGCGGAGGTAGAGATTGCCGGTGTCCAGCAGGGTGAGCAGAGTCTTGCCCGGAGCGGCATTCGCTCCGACATTGGTCAATATCGCGGTCACCCGCCCTGCCGTTGGGGCGTTGAGCTGGGCGTTGTCTACTTGGAGCTGGGCGAGTTCAACCGCCGCCTCGGCCTGTTTCAATCTCGCCTGGGCTACTTTGCGGTCGGCGGCGGAACTGTTTTTAGCCTTGTCGACATTGGCCTCAGCGGCCACCACTTCCTGCTCTGCCTGCTGCAGCGCCAGGCTCGCGGCGCTGGCGTCCAGCTTGACCAGCGGGTCTTTCTCGTCGACCTGGTCCCCCTCCGCGACAAGCACTTCGGTGACCCGTCCCGAGATCAGCGCGGCGATTTGATACTGGTTGGCTTCGACGGTGCCCACGACGGCAGGCTCTGCGGCAGCCGGATTGCCCAAAACTTGGTAAAGCCAGGCCGACACGGCGACCAGCACAACGACGACGACGACAAAGACGCCGATCAAGTGGCGTTTACGGGAACCTTCAGCCATTGCATTTACTTTCTTGGGGGAGGTCGATGTCCACGGCGAGGCCAGCGGGCAGAGTCTGCTCGGCCTGAATGGAGAGCTGGAACCCACGCAGTTGGTGGGTGTCTTGGGAGGTGACGGAAGTGGGCGGGTAGTGGGCCTCGTCGCCCAAGTCGGTGAGCGAGCCGGTGATTGCCTCCGGCAGCCATCCGGCGCTGATCGTCACCTGGTCGCCTAGGCAGAGCTGGGCGCGTACCTCCGGCGTCACCCAGGCGGTCAGGGTCTTCGTGTCGGGCCGGATGAGGGCGACGCGGCTACCTGCGGGCAGCACCTGCCCTGGATCGGCCACCCGCACCAACTGGCCGGTGACCGGGGCAGTCACCTCGGCGGCGTCCAATTCGCTGTTGGCCTGGGTCAATGCCGCGATGGCGGATGCTTCCGCGCTGGAAGAGCTGGTGCTGGCCGGTTCCGGGGAGGCACTGGGGCTGGGGCTGGGGCTCGGCTGCTGCGCTGGCGGTTTGTTGAGCTTTGCCAACTCGCCATTGGCCTTGGCCAGGCTGGCGTTGATCTTCTGCAGTGACGAGTCCTGCTGGGAGCGGATTTTTTGGAAAGCCTTGATCTGCGAGTTCAGTTTCTTGACCTTCGCCTGCAACTCCAGCCGGAAATCGACTTGCTGGGCGATATGCGGGAGCACTTTGAGCGTTAACTGCGTCGACTTTAGTGCCTGCTGCAGCTGGCTTATCGTCTGTTTGACGTCTGAGAGCTGCCGTTTTACCCGGCTCGCTTTTGCTTTGAGCGAGTTGATCGTAGCTTGGACCTTCGCTTTGTTGCCCGTCGGCTTGGGTTGCGCCTTGGCGGGCGGCGGGACGAGCTTTTTTTGCCCCGGCAGGGCTGTTTGGGCGGTGGCGAGGTCTACATTGGCCTTGGCCAACTTCGCCTTGGCGCTGAGCAGCCTGCTGTCGAGGGAGGCGATGACGTCACCGGCCTCCACCCTGCCTTGGGGATGGGATTTGAGCACCTGTTGATGGTCGCCAGAGATATCCGGAAGGCTCACCGTGACCAATTCGGCATCCACCGAACCGACGACTCGGAAATCGCTGGAACCTGTCACGCCGGGATTTGTGCATCCGGTTAGGGCCAACGACCCGGTGACCAAGAACAGAGCGAGTACCCGTCGCATGGCTTAAACGCTACACCATATTTGCCGGGGGGCTTGTACGCTAGGGGGTGTGAGTGATGCTGTTGGATACGCGCGGCTGGTGAATAATCTGCCAAAAGAGCCGAAGAGCCAGCCGTTGGGCAAACGTATCCTCACCTCCAAATGGACCTGGATCACCATTGTCGCCATCGGCGTCTACAGCTACTGCGTCTTCAGTTTCTTCTCGGTGTTGATGGAGGACGTGGAGGTGCAAGGTGGGAAGATGCCGGGTATAAATGCGTCCGCGCTCCGGCAGGCGGCCTGGTATGCGACGCCGACGCTGCTGTTTTGGATATTGGTCTTCCTCATCGTTGACCGCTTCCGCCCGCAACGGCCTCTGCTGTGGTTCCTGTCCCTGGGCTGGGGCGCCAGCGTAGCTGTGTGGGTGTCTTTTTGGGTTAACACTTACGCCGCCGCCTGGATGAATGTCACCGGCGACGGCGATCCGGCCTCCCAAGCCCGCCCTGCGGTCTTCATTGCCCCGTTCGTGGAGGAGTCGGCTAAAGCCACCGTGCTCTTCTGGCTGGCCATCTTGGTGCGCTACCGGCTGGTGTCCAGGGTGTCGCTGATCAGCCTGGGGGGATTGTCCGCGGCCGGCTTCGCCTTCACCGAGAATATCCTCTACTACGCCCAGGTGATCTTCTACGCCACCCGCACCATCGGCGTTGGCGATGCGGCAGTCGCCATTAGCGAGACTGTTCGGATGCGTGGATTCTTTACCTGCTTCGGCCATCCGCTGTTTACCGTGATGACCGGCATCGGGTTGGCCATCGGGCTAAGGGCGCGGAGCAAGCTGGTCCGCATCCTGGCGCCGCTGGCTGGATTCCTGCTCGCCGCCGGATTGCATATGCTGTTCAATTCCCAGGCCAGCCAGGACAGCGCCGTGCTGGCCTATTTCATGATCGGCATCCCGTTGGTGCTCGCGGTGGTGATCTACGCGGTCCGGCAAATCTTGGCGCAGGGAG
>JAIRXX010000037.1 GCA_031268065.1 Propionibacteriaceae bacterium | reverse complement strand
CCGAAGGGAAGCAGGTGAGCGGAGCCAAATATCAGAACCGGGCGACAAGGTGCTGATGCTCTCCGAACCGAGTTCAGAGTGTTTTTCTTGGCTCGAATTCTGTAGTCAGGCGGATGGCGCTGCTGCTGGCGCCGACGCTTATGATCCACGGGCCGGGGGTGGTTGCCCAGCCGCGTCCGGCTTCCCAGTGGGCTAGGGCTTGGGCGGGTACGTTGCAGCGTAGGTGGCGTTGCTCGCCGGGGGCGAGCCAGACTTTGGTGAAACCGGCCAGGGTGGCCGGGCGTGCGGCGTCGGCAGGGGCGACGTAGCATTGGACTACTTCGGCTCCTGGGCGGTCGCCGGTGTTGGTTAGGGTAAATTCGGCGCACATCGGACGCGCTAATAGCTGGCCCGATCCGCAGTTGGGCAACGGCGCGTCGGTCGCGGTGCCACATTCCGGCGTGGCTTGCGCGATGCTTAAGTCGCTGTAGCTGAAGGTGGTATAGCTCAGGCCGTGCCCGAACCGGTAGCGCACCGGAAGGTGCTGGGCGTCGTACCAGCGGTAGCCGATCTGCGTACACTCGGCGTAGTGGACGCTGAGGCCGGTGCCGGGGAAGGTGTCGATCCCTGGGGTGTCGGCCAGGCGCAGCGGCCAGGTCTCGGCCAGCTTCCCAGAGGGATTGGTCCTGCCGAAGAGAATATCCGCGACGGCGCCGCCGACTCCTTGTCCGCCGAGATGGGTCAGCAAGATGGCCGCGCTGGCGTCGTGCCAACTGTCGTCGAGGACGACGGGCGCTCCAGCGGCCAACACGACAACCAGCGGTTTTCCGAGTCGGGCCAAGCTCTCCAGCAGCGCGATTTGCTCCGGCGGCAGCGCCAAATCCACGCGGTCCCGCGCCTCGGTCTCGTCCTGGATGCGCAGTCCGACGAATGCCACGACCACATCCGCTTGGGCCCCGGCGCTAACGGCCTCGGCCAGCAGCCGTCCGGCGTCTTGGTCTGGCGGCTCGGACTCGGTGTAGAAATTGGTCTGGCCGAGCGGGTACCCCGGAGCGTAGGACACCCGGTCCCCGGCGATGGCGATGATCTCATCCAGCGGTATGTCCACGCGGGTCGGAGACACCCCGGAAGACCCGCCGCCCTGGATGCGCGGAATCTGGGCGAAGCCGCCGATCACGGCGATGCGCTGGCCGCAGGCGATACGTTGGCCGCCGCTGGCAGGCTGGCCGTTTGCCGCCGCAAGCGGCAGAATGCCATTCTCATTGCGCAGCAGCACGGCACTGCCTGCCGCCGCCTCGCGGGCCAACTGGTGGTGCTCGTCGGCGTGCAGCAATTCCAGCTGTTCGGCGCTCAGCGGCCCTCCGGGGGTTATGCCGAGGTCGCGGATCGGATTCGGCGCCCGCCCTGCGGGCAGCACCCGGTTGGCGAATGCCGCCACGCGCTTAGCCGCCCGGTCCACGGTCTCCTCTCCCAACGTCCCGGCCAGCACCGCCGCTGCGATGGCGGCTGCGCTGCGCCCATCAGTGCCAGGCATCTCCAAGTCCAGCCCGGCGCGGCAGGATTCCACCGGGTCGCGCACCGCGTCCCAATCGGAGATGACCAGCCCCCGATAGCCCCAGTCGTCCCGCAACACCTGGGTGAGCAGCCACCGATTCTGGCTGGCGCGGACGCCGTTGACCAGATTGTAGGAACACATGACCGACCAAGGCTGGGCCATTTCGATCACTTGCCGGAAAACCTCCAAGTAAAGCTCGCGCAGCGTCGCCTCGTCGGCCTCTGCCGACACCTCGGTCCGATTGGTCTCTTGGTTGTTGGCGGCAAAGTGCTTCAGGCACGCGGCTATCCCGGTAGATTGCAGCCCATCGATCCAAGCAGCCGCCAACCCGGCGGTGTGAACCGGGTCTTCGGAGAAGTATTCAAAATTCCGTCCGCATAGCGGGGTGCGTTTCATATTCACCCCAGGTCCGAGCACGGCCTGCACGCCGAGAGCCTTGGCCTCGGCCCCAATCGCCCGCCCGACGCGGGCAGCCAGCTCGCAGTCCCAGGATGCGCCCAGCGCGGAGGCGGTCGGGAAGCAGGTCGATGGTATCCACACCAGGTCAACGCCAGTCTCGACCCGAAGCCCATGCGGCCCGTCGGCAACTTCGACCCTGGGCAATCCGATGGCCGGGATCGCGTGGGTGTGCCAAGGCCCGTCCCCGGAGAGCAGGGATGCCTTCTCGGCCAGGGTCAGGGATGGGAAATCGGTGAAGTCAGGCATGGTTCTCGGCAATCAAGTGGATAGGTCAGGTGGATAGGAAGGCGGGCGGATGATTGCTGGCGGCCACCCGGTCGCGGAGCCGCCCGGTCAGCGCGATGCCGCCTTCGGCCAGCGCGTCCAGCGCGCAACCGGCGATGGGAGGCGCGTCGGCGGCGATGACTTTGCCGCCGGGAAATTTCTCCGCCAGCCCTCCCAGCAGCAATTCGCGCAGAACGCCGTGCTCAGAAGTGGCTATCGACCCGTTGAGGATTATCGGAACGTCCGCGACCGGCTTCATTCCGGCACGGTCAGCCACCCAGCTGGCATGGCCGACGAAGGAAGCCGCCTGATCGGCCACGATGCCCAACGCAACTTGGTCGCCAGCCTGGGCGATTTCCAGCACGGCCCGCGCGGCTTGGAGCAATTCGCCGTGGTCGCGGGCGCCGAATCGCCGGGTATAGGCATGCCGCAAACTCCAAACGTCTGGCTCGTTGAACAATTCCAGCAGTCTCGCCGTCAGCGCGGTGGGCGGGCCAATCCCCATCCAGGCTCGGCACACCGCTGCCACTGCCGTTTCCGCCAGGCCCCAGCCGCCGAGGTTGTCGAAAATCCACCAACCAGACCAGGCTTCCCGCCCTTGGCTGGACCTAGCGCCGATGGCTGGCCCAGTGCCGATGGTGATTGCCAGCCCTGTCCCATCCAACCGGCCCAGCCGCAGGGTGGCCAGCGCGTCGTTCGTCACACTGAAACTGCCGATTGCGGGCAGCCTCCGGGTGATCTGCTCGCGCCACCAATCCGAGTCTTCTGGCCAATCGACTCCAGCAATGCGGAAGGCGGCGTTGTCCACACTGGCAGCCCCGGCTTCGGACATGGCTTGGGCTACGGCGCCGCTGAGCGCCGCTACCGCCGATTCGGGGCCTTCCGCGTTGTAAATGTCCGCGCAACCGGTGCGGCCCCGACCGAGGACGGCGCCAGTCTCGTCCAGCAGCAGGGCGACGGTTTTTGAATTTCCGCCGTCTACGGCTAGGTGGAGGCTCATCGCAGCAGCCGCTCGGGGAGATAGTCGTGGTGGGCCGCCGCCATTTCACCATACATGGCCTCGGCCACGGTGAGGCTCGGCACCAGCGGGTTTGCCGCCAGCGCCGCCACCGCATCCCTGCGGTGCCCCCGCCATGCCGCTTCGGCAGCCACATATTGGTACTCGGCAAGCGCTTGGGTTATGCCGCGCACGGTGTGCGGCAACGGCAATTGCGGTTCCGGATGCGCTCCAGCGGCGTCCACCGCGCACCATACCTCGGTCACGACGTCATCATCGAATCCGGGCAGTGCGCCATTGTTGGGCAAGTTCACCGGCAGCCTGGCCCCGGTGTTGTTGTAAAAGGCGTCCATTACGTCGAGGGCCAATTCCAATTCGTTGATGCCGCCTCGGGAACGGTCTGGATCGAGTACCGGGGCCGCCTGGACTGCCTGTTCCCGGTAGTGCCGCCAGTATCCGGGTAGCTGGGACATGATGAATTCCGCCCTAGTCAATCTGGAGAGCTGGTAATGGCGCAAAATGTCATCGGTGTAGAAATAATACTGGTAATACTCGGCGGGCACCGAGCGCATCGTCACCGCCAGCCGCAACAGCCGCCGGTCGAGTTCGCCCAGCGTCGGATCGTCGCGGCGCGCGTCCCAGGCGTCGTCCAGCAGCGGCAGCAGGTCTTGGCCGTCGTAGCTGTGGGTGTGGGACCAGCCGTTGTGATTGACTCCGGCCATTACGACATTCGCCCGGGCCGGGTCCAGCCCCGCCGCCCGCAGCACCAGCTCGGGGAAATAGATCAGGCCCTCGCACATCGACCAGATCGGGGTTTCGGTGAACCGGGTGACCGCCTGGGAGACGATGTTGACCGGATTGGTGTAGTTGAAGATTCGCGCCCTGGGTGCCACTGCGTGCAGGTCTGCGATGATTCGCTCGAATTCGGCGATAGAGCGCAGGGCCATGAAGAAGCCGCCTGGCCCCTGGGTCTCCTGGCCGATCACGCCGTATTTGAGCGGGATGCGTTCGTCCAACGCCCGCGCGGCGAAGCCTCCGGGCCGGAAGCTGGTGAGCACCGCGTCGGCGCTGTCGAGTCCGGCAAGGCGGTCGGTGGTGGCCCGGACCCGGATGTCGAGTTGGTCATGGTCGATGATGCGCTGGGCGATCTGGCGCACCACGTCCAGCCGATCCGGGTCCAGATCAACGAGGACTATCTCGGAACCGGCGAATTGCGCGCCCTTCTTCAGGAAGGATGCCACCGTTCCAGGCGCCCGCGAGGAGCCGCCGCCTATGTAGACGAGTTTGATCGATGCCATTGGCGTCCCTTTCTTATTCTGTTTTGCCCGCCGCCAAGCGGTCAGCGATGACTAGATGGTTTTCGATGGCGTTGACACAGGTCGCCGGCCAATCCGGCTCGTATGCGCGTGCCGAGGTGATCCGGTCGTATGCGCGGCGCTTGTCGGTCCCGGTCAACATCATGATCGCCTCCCGGCTCAGGTCCACTATGGTCGAAATGCCCACCGAGATGCCCCATTCGGGCACTTGGTCAATCGAATCCAGCGTAGGCCAGGTGGCCACGTTGTCGCGCCTGGTCAGTTCGGGCAATTCGATGACCCTGGTGATCGAATCCCTCCCCACGCCCTGCGGGTTGAAAGCGACATGCCCGTCGGACGCCCCGGAGGCGAGCAGGAAAAGGTCAATGCCACCGGCTTCGCGCAGCTGGGCGTCGTAGTTGGCGGGGTCGTCTGGCTCGGCATGCCAGACCTGGGGCGCCACCCCGGTGGCATCCAGGATGGGTTTGACGATGAAGCGCTCCGCATAGCCGACGCAGCTATAGTCCAGCGCCGGATCGACCAGGCTAAAGCTGCGCTGATCCCGGTCTAGGTACTCATCCATCAGCACCACAACCAGGCGCGAGACATCGACGTTGGCCTCCGCCAAGAGTCCGGCTAGCTGTGGGAACACCGGTTCGGGAGTGCGCCCGGTTGGACAGCCGAGCAGGAACGGCCCGCTGGCGGCGCGGATCATGGCGTCCACTATTCTCCGGGCCACCAAACTGCCGAGTTCCCCCGGATTGGCGACGATGATTGGCTTGCTAGACATTCGGGTCACTCCTTGAGGGCACCTGCCAGCATCCCGGAGATGAACCGGCGCTGGAAGATGATGTAGAGGATCAGCACGGGAGCGGCGATGATCAGCCCACCTGCTGCCATCAGGTTGAATTGGGTCAGATACTTCCCCTGGAACACGCCCAGCGCCACCGTGGCGGTTTGGTTGTCGCCGTGCAAGAAGATCAGCGAAAGGAAGTAGTCGTTCCAGGTCCACATGAAGCCCAGCAGCGCGTAGGTGAGAATCGCGGGTTTGACCAGGGGTAGGGCGACATTGAGCAGCATTTTGATCGAACCTGCCCCGTCGATGTGTGCCGCTTCAAAGATGGACCTCGGCAGTGAGCGGAAGGCAGCCCGCATCCAGAAGACTCCGAAGGGGACTCCGGTGCCCACATGGATGAGAATGTAGCCTGGCAGCGAATTGGTCAGCTGCAATTCGCGCATCTGGTAGTACAGCGGCACGATGATGGCCTCGATGGAGACCATGATGCCGAAAAGGATGAGCGGGTAGAGGAATTTCTGGCCCGCCGCGTTCAAGACGCCGAATCCGTAGCCGCCAAGGACCGCCAGCACGAGTTGTGCGGCCACCGCCGACACCGCCACAGTCAGCGACACCACCATCGACTTGGAGAATTCGGCCTCCTGCCAGGCGATTGCGAAATTCTCCCAGGCGAATACGCCCGGCACTGGGATGCCGGAACGGTCGGGGGACAGCGCTGCGGACACGAATGCGAAGACGGGGAACAGCACGGCGATGGCGAGCAACACCAGCATGGCGTAGTTGACGATGGTCTCGGCTTTATGGGTGCGCATGGGCAGTCACTCCCTCTCTGCGATTCGTCCGATGGCCACGGCGATCAGCAGGCAAAGCAAGGCCATCACGATGCCGATGGCGGCGGCTTGCCCAACTTGCGGATTTTCAAAAGCCGCCCGGTAGAGCGCTATCGCCGGAGTGAGGGTGGACGTTCCCGGCCCGCCCCGCGTGGTCACCCAAACCAGGTCGAAAGTGCGCAGTGCGCCGGTGATGGTGAGGGTCAGCGCGACCGCCAGTTGGGAGCGCAGACCCGGAAGGGTGACGGCAAAGAATTCCCGGAGCGGACCGGCGCCATCCACCCGAGCGGCCTCGTACAGCTCGGTGGGGATTGAGGACACCCCGGAAATGAACAGCACCATGCAGAAGCCGAAGGTGACCCAGGTGCCGATCAAGCCCAAAGCTGGAAGCGCCCAGTCGAAGTCACCCAGCCAGGCCTTTGTCCAAGACCCCAGCCCAACCGCGCGCAAGGATTCGTTGATCGGTCCCTCCGGGCCGTAGAGCCGCTTGAAAACCAACGCGACCACCACTGAGGTCAGCACTTGGGGCAGGAAGTAGATGAAGCGGAATAGCGCCATGCCGGGCAGCGCGCGGCGGGTGATGAGGGCGGCGGATGCCAATCCGAGCACGATGGGGAGCAGGGCGAAGAATCCGATCAGCACCAGCACATGCGACAGGGTGGATGCCAACACCGGATCGGTGACGAAGGACAGATAGTTGTCCAGACCGACCCAGGTGGCGGCGGAGTGGCCGTCCCACTTGTAGAACGAATAGGAGAAAGACTGGCAGATGGGGGCCAGCATGAACACTGCGTAGAACAGCAATGGGACCAAGACCATTGCCAGCCCCATCCACCGGGAGCGGCGCATCGGTGAGCGCCGCCCCCTGATTCTGCCAGCCGGAGGTGCCATCGGCGTCAGCTTGCCGACTCTGCGAGGAAGGCGTTCCGCTCAACGTCGACTGCGGTGGACAGCTCAGCCGGGGTGGCCCTGCCGCCGTACATCAACTGCATCTGCTGGACCAAGACGTCGAGCATGCCGGGGGAGGCCCAGTCGAAGTAGGGGACGTAGCCGTCAGACTCGCCGATGGTGGCGATCTGCTCGATCTCCTGCTTCAGCAGCGGCATATTCGCCGGAGTGGTCACATCGGAATGCAGCAGCGGGATCAGCCCGTTGTCCACAGCGGTTTGCGCGGCAGGTTGCGACATCAGGAAATCGAGGAAGGCGGCGGCAACGTCGGGGTTCTTGCACTTGGTGGCGATCACCAAAGCTGCCGGGGACGCGCCCACGCCGACAGTGCCGCCGTTTTCGTTGCGCATCTGGATGTAGCCGAATTTGCTCTGCTGCTCAACGCTCAACCCCAGCGAGCCTTGATACTCGAAGCGGAAGATGCCCTTGCCATCGACGAAATTGGCGACTGCGGTCTGGTAGTCGATTCCGGCATGGTCCGGGGTGAACCAGCCCGCCTCGTTCCAGCGCTGCACTGTCTCAGCGGCTTTGGTGAGGCCAGTCTGTTCGGCGGTGACGGCGGGGTTTCCATAGACGTAATCGTTGATGCTCCCGGCAGTCCCGAAGACTGCTTGCAGAGCGAGCAGCGCGGCGGTGGGAGAGTCTTGGGAGCCGTAGTTGATCGGTATCTCCCCGGCGTCTTTGGCCTTCTTCGCCGCAGCCTCGAATTCGGCGAATGTCGCTGGCGGTGCCACGTTGAGCTTGGTCAGCTTCTCGATGTTGTAGTAGATGCCGATAGGTTGCACGCGGGCGATTGGAGTGCCAAATAGCGATCCTTCACCGATCTTGGTGAAGTCGGTGCTGAATTCGTTCTGCCGGGCGATGGTGGAGGGGATCAGCTTGTCCCAGCCGAACGCAGCCGCGTATTGGTCTAGGTTGAGCACCAGGTTGCCCTTGGCCAACGTGCCCAAAGACTGCCAGCCGTTGTTCGCGGTGGCGATGTCGGGGCCTGCTTCCTCGGATATTTGCAGATTGAGCGTCGAGGTGAGTTGTCCCCAGTCCTCCTGTGTGCGCTCGATGTGGATGTTGGGATATTTAGCTTCAAATTGGGCGACCATCGATTCGATCCATTCACCCTCGTTGGCTCCCCAGAAATCGGTGAGCCGCAGGGTGACTTCCCCGGCTGAGGCTGGATCAATGGAGGTCACCGGTGCCGCCGTTGGGGCTGTGTCGGGTGCTTGGCTGCCGGGGGCGCAGGCCGTTAGGCCCAGGGCCAACGCGGAAACGACGGCCAGCCGCAGGAACTTGAGGGGGGAGGTCTGTTTATTCACGCCATGACTCCTTTGCTTTTTGGCGGACTCCCGGCGTACTGCGTTGTGACGCTCGGGGCTGAAGCAAACCATACCAAGTAAACCAGTTGTAGTCCAATAGCAGACCAAAGGGAGAAACTGGTATTGTTGGCATATGGTTCGAGCAGCTGATGAAGCTTATCGAGCGTTGTTGCAAGCGCTCGCGCACGGTGAATATCCCCCATCGTCTCGTTTGCCGGGGGAGCGGGAGTTGGCGGAACGCCTGGGTGTCAGCCGGGTGACTCTGCGCCGCGCCCTCGCCCGCCTTGAGCAGGAGGGACGGCTGCTGCGTTCCGCCCAACGCGGCTGGTTCGTCACCGGGCAGATAGTCGGGGAACCGCCCAGCACGCTGCTGTCGTTCACTGAGATGGCCCAGGCGCGGGGTTTGACGCCGACCGCGCAGGTGTTGGAGCAGCGGGTGCGGCCGGCTGCATTCGAGGAGGCCGAACAACTGTCCATCCCACCGGGGGCGCAGGTGGTGGAAATCTGCCGTTTGCGGGCGATGGACTCCCAACCGATCTGTGTGGACCGCACCGTTCTGCCCTACGAACGGGTATCCGCGCTGGCCACCGCCGAGCTGACTGACCGATCCCTCTATGGCGAGTTGGAGTCCCTGTGCGGCGTGCGGGTACACCGTTCCGCCTACACCGTCCACGCGGAGCCAGCGTCAGCCGAGACCGCCGCTGCCCTGCGAATCAGCCCCGGTTCTCCAGTGCTGATCGGCAGCGAGACGGCCTACACCTCCGACGGAAAGCCGATCCTGATCGGCGTCAACCGCTACCGGGGCGACGCCTACCGCTTCCGCGCCGACCTATACCGTGTGTGAGCAAGCTAAAGAGCGACATATGGGACATCGGCGGCGAGGCGGATCATGAGACGGCGAGGCTCGGAGTTGGTGCCG
>JAIRXX010000033.1 GCA_031268065.1 Propionibacteriaceae bacterium | reverse complement strand
CCGGTGATGTAACCGGCCCGCTCACTGGCCAGGAACGCCACCGTCTGCGCGACGTCTGCCACCTGGCCCAGTTTGGCCAGCGGGATTTGGGCGAGGTAGCCGCCAACGACCTCGGTCGGCAACCCGGCGGTCATGTCCGTCTCGATGAAACCGGGGGCGACGACATTCGCGGTGATGCCCCGCCCACCCAATTCCCGCGCCAGGGAACGCGCCATGCCGATCAGGCCAGCTTTGCTGGCCGCGTAGTTGGCCTGGCCCTTAGAGCCGTGCAGCCCGACCACCGAGCCGGTGAAGACGATCCGGCCCCATTTCGCGCGCAGCATCGACTTGGCCGCCCGCTTGGCGGTCAGGAAGGAGCCGGTGAGGTTGGTGTCGATCACCTGCTGCCAGTCGGCTGGGCTCATCCGGATCAGCAGGGTGTCCCGCACGACCCCGGCATTTGCCACCAACACCTGTGTTAGGCCGTGGGCCTCTTCCGCTTGGGCGAAGGCGGCATCGACTTGTTCTGGATCGGCGATGTCGCAGGCAATGCCCAGCGCGCCAGCCGGTGCGCCGCCGCCGCGCGACAGCGCAGCCACTTTGTGCCCCTCAGCGAGAAAATATTCGACGACGCCGCGCCCGATGCCCCGATTGCCACCAGTGACGACGATACTTCGCACAACCGTATTCACCCGTTCACGATAGCGAGTCGCACCGGCAAAACTGTTGATTAAAGGCAACAACAACCGGTCATGGTCTTTGTGGACGGCAATTGGTAGGTACGCTTGTCAGGTCGGCATATCGCTGGGTGCTAGCCGCATCCGGCAGCACCGTCGGCCCTTAACGAAGAGGAGCGTTTCAGATGTCACCGTCCCACAAGCCACCATATTCGGGCCAGCCCAAGCCCAAGTTGCAGGATGTGCCAGCCTTTGTGGACATGATTGGAAAAGGTTGGCGGAACCAGAAGCGCCCAGCCCCAGTGGTTGCCGGGGCCAGCGAGGCCGCCGCCAACCACCGCGAGGCGCTGTCGCAGGCCATCGGGCAGCGCGACATGATCGTTTTCTGCGGACACGCCCCGGTGCGCAACAACGATTGCAATTACGACTTCCGCGGCGACTCCAACTTCATCTGGCTGGTGGGTGCGCAGCTGGAATTCGCCGCAATCGTGTTTCGCGCCAATGGCGTTGGCCATGACGCGACGCTGTATCTGACTCCTCCGGCCAAGCCTGGCGAGCGGGATTTCTTCGCCTCCGCCGCCTATGGCGAGCTTTGGGTCGGCCCGAGTCCGTCGCTGCGGGATTGGCACTCGGCATTGGACTTGCCGGTGGCGGATTACGCCGATTTCGCCCAAACACTGGACTGGCTTAAGCAACCATTGGTGAGCGGAACGGTGCCGGGCGACGAGCTGGCCCACTTCCAACTCAAGCCTTCGGCCGAATTGGATCAGACCCTCTCCCAGTTGCGGATGTTCAAGGACGAATGGGAAGTCGCCCAATTGCAAGAAGCGGTAGACGCCTCGGTGGGCGGGTTCAAGGCTGTCGCCGCCGATCTGCCCGAGGCGATGCGGGTTCCGCGCGGAGAACGTTGGCTGCAGGGCACCTTCGACCGCTGGGCGCGGCTGCACGGCAACGGCGTGGGATACGCCTCTATCGTCGGCTCCGGCCCACATGCCCCCACGCTGCACTGGGTGCGCTGCGACGGAGACATCATCCCCGACATGCCACTGCTGCTCGACATGGGCGTGGAAGCCAATTCCCTCTACACCGCCGATGTGACCAGGACCATCCCGCCCACCGGGGAATTCACCCCGGCAGGCCGCAAAGTGCATGACATGGTGGAAGCCTCGCACCGCGCCGGACTGGCGGCTGCGGTCAACGGAGCGCACTTCCTCGATTTCCACTACGCCTCGATGGAGGTGCTCGCCCAGGGCTTGCACGACTGGGGCATCCTCAAGGTGAGCGTAGACGAGGCGCTGTCCCCTGCCGGACAGCAACACCGCCGTTACATCGTTTGCGGGGTCGGCCACCATTTGGGCTTGGATGTCCACGACTGCGCCAAGGCTGACAGCAGCCATTACGACCTGGCCACGCTTGAGCCAGGCATGGTGTTCACCGTCGAGCCGGGGTTATATTTCCACAGCAATGACAACACCGTGCCGCCGGAGTTGCGCGGCATCGGGGTCCGCATCGAAGACGACGTTTGGATTCGGCCCGACGGCGAGCAGCAGGTCCTGTCTGCGGCGCTGCCGATATCGGCTGTCGAGTTGGAGTCTTGGACGAAGGCCCAGCTGGGCTGATCCTTTTTACGATGCGCGGGAGAGCCGCTTCCAGAGCAGGGGCGGGCAGCGCGGCCCGGAGTAGCGCAAACGCCGGGGCTGGACTGGGAAGGCGGGCAGAGGTCGATGGCTGAAGCCGCCTTGTCCGAGGCGGGCGCGGTGTCCTTGGCCGCTGCCGCCGGACTGTTGGTTTGCCCGAACTGCCGACTTCCGCTGGGACTGGCCGGTTCGGCGGCGGCCTGCCCAACAGGCCACAGCTTCGACGTCGCCCGCCAGGGTTACCTCAACCTCTTGAACGGGCCGCAGCCCAGACATGCCGACACCCAGCAGATGGTCGCTGCGCGAATCAGGGCGCAGGCAGCGGGAACATTCTCCACAGCCGCGTCTGCCTTGGCAGATCAGGTCGGCGTCCAGGGCGCCATCCTTGAGGCTGGGGCAGGTCCGGCGTACTATCTCGCCAACGTCTTGCCGAAATGCGGCTCCATCGGCGTTGCCTTGGATATCTCGACGGCGGCAGCGCGGATGGCCGCGCGGGCAGATCGGCGGATAGCGGCGGTCGTGGCCGATGTTTGGCGGCGGCTCCCGTTGGCAGACGCGGCTTTCAGCGCTGTGCTTTGCGTCTTCGCCCCGCGCAATCTGCCCGAATTCGCCCGGGTGCTGGCCGACGGCGGGCAGTTGTTCGCCGTCACCCCGAATCCCGGCCATCTGGCGGCGCTGCGGCGCCGGTACCAGCTGCTCCAGGTTCCCGACGGCAAACAGCAGCGGTTGGAATCGGCGCATTTCCGGCTGAACGGCTCGCTGAGGGTGTGCTACCCGATCAGCCTCTCAGCCGAATCGGCCCTCGACCTGATCCAGATGGGTCCGAACGCCTTCCACTGTCCGCCAAGCGCCGCCGAGGCGCTATCCGACCACATCGACGTGACAATCTCCAGCCTGGCCAAGGTTCCCAGCTAACCCGTCGGACGCTCCAGCCCGTGTTTCCGCCCGTGTTCGCGCGCCTCCCCCGCTCGGATCGGATTGGCGCGACCGGCTGAAACGGGGCTGAGTTCCGGCGCCGGCGATGGCTTGGCAGCGGTGTTGCGCGTTGTTTGCCGAGCCTGGCCAGTCCGCGCCGGCTGACATAGCCTTCCTGGAAAACAGTCCCCAGCCAGCTTAGGAGTCGATGATGCCGAGGAAGCGTTTGCAGAAAATCATCAAAGGAGTGACTTACAAGTTTTACCCCGACGACGTGAGCGTGTGGTCGAAAGGGCGATACGTCGATGGCATGGCCCACGGCTACTGGGTTTGGTATCACCGGGATGGGACGGTGAAGCGCACCGGGTTCTTCGATATGGGCACGATGGTGGGATCTTGGTTCAGCTACGACGAAGCTGGGATGCTCCAGCAAGCGATCCGAAGGAGCGTCTACACCCGGCGCGAAGTCGCCTGAACTGGGCGCGGACGCGCCGCCCACCTCAGCTGGCCCATTGGCTCGGGGCTAGCCACCGGCCAAGATTCCCGCAAGCCGTTCAGCCAGCCTGGGCAGGGCCTCCTGCGCGGTGGTCTGCCCCAGCAGAATCGGGCGTCCAACCTCGGCCACCGCCGTCTCCAGCTGGTGGTAATAGCTCCGCGACAGCCGTGGCTTGGCCTGCGCGACAGCCAATGCGAAAACTGAGTCAACCAGTGGCGGAGATTGGTAGGCCTGGCTTGAAACTGGCCCGAGTCCTGAATCGGTAAAACGCTCCATCTGCTGCGGATCGTCGGTCAGCCAAGCGATCACGTCTATCGCGGTGGCCAAGTTGCGGCCATACGCCGACACTGCCAGCCCGTGCCCGATCAGCTCTCCCCCGCCCGGCCAGGGTGCCGACTTCGCCCAAGCCTCAGCGCCGAATTGGGAACTCGCCCGCAGCTTGGCGAAGAGCAAGTCTCCAGCGCTGAACGCCCGTGCCACCTCGTCTTCGTCCCAATCCAGCGCGGAACGGGGAATCATGCCCGTGCGCAGGGCTTCGGAGAGTTGGCTGAAAGCGGTCCGGGTGGCCGCTGTTGTGCCGTCGAATAGGTCTCCGCCATCCATTCCCGCCCAATCGGCAATGGTCGTGGTGAATGCCTCATCGGATTGGAACGCCGCCCCAAGGCAGGCCTTGGTCTGAGTTGGGGCCGGAGGTACGGGCGTGGGGGTTGGGGTTGGAGTGTTGGATGGGGTTGGGGTTGAGGTTGGGATAGGAGTGTTGGATGGCGTTTGCGTTGGAGTACTGGACGGGGTTTGCGTTGGGGTGCTGGATGGCGTTGGCGTGTTTGTTGGAGTGGGCAGGCGGGAGTTGCCGTGCCGCGCATCGAATGTATTCGTTCCTTCGGCTATAAGAGTGGCGTTCGACTCTT
>JAIRXX010000031.1 GCA_031268065.1 Propionibacteriaceae bacterium | reverse complement strand
GACTCGGCTACAGGTTGGAGGATATTCCATGACCGCGCCGGGCACCGGCACGCTCGGTTTCTGGCGGCCCTGGATGAACTTGCCCCTGTCGGTCGTCCCTCTCGGCGCCGGTTGGCTGCTAGCCCAGTTCATCTTCTCGCTGACCGGTCGGCCACCGGAGTTGCTGGCCTACTTCATCACCGTCTGGCTGACCATAGCCGCGGTGGCTATCGTCGCCTGGCTGATCGGCTGGGCGACTGGGCGCCACCCTATTGATGACACCGAGTACCTCAGCAAGGAAATCCTTGACGCGCTCGACCGGATCGCGCAGGGCGATTTCTCAGTGCGCATCGAGCCGAAGGGCCGCCACTCGTTGCGCGAGGTGATTAGCTCAGTCAACACAATGACCTCGCAACTCGGCTCCTTGGAAGAGGCCCGCCAAGATTTCATCTCCAATGTCTCCCACGAGATTCAGTCACCACTGACCTCGATCAGCGGTTTCGCGGTGCTGCTGCGGGAGGATGGCCTCGACAAGGCGACCCGCCAGCACTATCTGGACATTATCGGCACCGAGACTTCCCGGCTGTCCAAATTGAGCGAAAATCTGTTGCGGTTGTCCAGCCTCGAAGATGAAGTCCAATTGAACCGCCACAGCTATTGCCTATCCGAGCAATTGCGCTCAGTCATTATGTCCCAGGAACCGCAATGGGCCGCTAAGGGCATCGACCTGGAATTGGATAACCCACCGGTCGGCATCACGGCGGATAGGGAAATGCTCGATCTGGCCTGGGGCAATCTGGTCCAGAATGCGGTCAAATACACTCCCTGCGGGGGAAGCGTGCAGGTGTCACTGCGATCCGACGGCTTCAACTGCGTTGTGCAAGTCTGCGACAACGGGGCCGGGATCGGGCCGGGAGACCTGCCGCATATTTTCGAGCGCTTTTTCCGAGCCGACCGGGCGCGTTCCGGGGAGGGCAACGGGCTGGGGTTGTCGCTGGTCAAACGGATTGTCGAACTGCACGGCGGAACGGTCAGTGTGGCGAGCGAACTGGGCGCCGGTTCCACCTTCACCATCACCCTGCCCGCCTGATCCAGAACCCGCCAGCGTTGACACGGCGTTAAGAAACGGTTGACCCGCAGTTGATGTGGCCTTCCTAAGGTGGAGGCCATGAACAATCCAGACGCCGCGAAACCGCCGGTCATCGAAGTTAAAGGCCTCGTGAAGCAGTACAAGCGGGCCAAAGAGCCGTCAGTCAAGTCGATCAGCTTCGCTGTGGGCGAGGGCGAGTTTTTCGCCTTCCTGGGACCGAATGGCGCAGGCAAGACCACTACCATTTCCATCCTGACCACTACTCTGTCAAAGACCGCCGGGAGCGTGCATATCGCCGGTTACGACATCGACTCGCAAGACCGGCAGGTCCGGGACCATATCGGCATCATCTTCCAGAAGCCCAACCTGGACAAAACCCTGACCGCAGAGCAAAACATCCGCATCCACGCCTGCCTTTACGGGATGTACGCCTACCGCCCGTCTTACCGGATGATGCCCGCCGAATACCGCGAGCGGGTCGAGCACCTGGCGCGGATTGTCGGCGTGGACGGCTCGCTGTTCAAACGGGTTGACAAGCTATCCGGCGGGATGCAGCGCAAGTTTGAGGTGGTTCGCTCGTTGATACACACCCCGCATGTGCTGTTCCTTGACGAGCCAACCCAGGGTCTGGACGCTGTGGCCCGGCGCGATCTTTGGGAGTACTTGGACAAGGTGCGCCGCGAGTGGCACACCACCATTTTCCTAACCACCCACTACATCGACGAAGCCGATGGCGCGGATACCGTCTGCCTGATCAACCAGGGCGAGATAGCGCTGTGCTGCCCGCCGCAGGAAATGAAACAACGACTCGGGGCGGACACTTTGGAGGATGCCTACGTCGACTACTTGCGGAGCCACGGGCACGATCCGGATGCCGGGGAACCGGCTTTGGCCTACGCCCAAGCGGGTCTCGGCGGCGGGGAAAGCAGGCGTGGACGATGAGCGCGACACAGATACTGGCGGCGGTTGGAGGCGGCCGGAAAGCGGGACTGGCGACGTCGCGCCGGATGCCACGGGCAGCGCGCGAGGTAAATGCCGTGGTGACCGTGGCCGCAAGGGATTTCACCTTGACTTTGAAAAACCCCGCAATGCTGGCAATGAGCCTGGTCATGCCCCTGATCATGATGGGGATGATCGGCGGCAACCTGATGCAGAACATGGCCGGTGGGCTGGGCTTCGACTTCGGCCAGTTCATGCTGGTGGGGATGCTGGTCAACATGCTGTTCATGATGACCACTATGGGAATGACGAGCCTGGTGGACGACTCCGACGGTGACTACTCGGTGGAACTGCTGGTCTCCCCAGTATCGCGGTACGCCATAGTGATCGGGAAAATCGTCGGATCATCTTTCATGGCGTTCGTGGGATCGCTGGGCGTGCTGATAGTGGGGCTGGTGATGGGCGTGGCCCTGGCCCCCTGGCAACTGCTGGCGCTGCTGGCGCTGGCGCCGCTGATGTGCCTGAGCGGCGGGGCGCTGGCGACCATATTGATGGGCGTGATCAAGAACAATCGGGCCGCCAATCTGGCGGTGATGCTGGTGGTCATGCCGCAGATGTTCTTGTCCGGCGTGATCATTCCGATCACCCACTCGACCGGAGTGCTCTGGCTGCTCAGCCGTATCATGCCGATGACCTACTGCGTGGACCTGGGCCGGGCGGTGGTCTACGCAGGCTCGGCTGAATACGATGCCACGGTTCTGTTCAATCCAGCGGTCAACCTGGCCTGCATCGCCGCGATAACGGCGGTCTGCCTGGTGACGGGGACCGTTCTGTACGCGCGGTCGGAGAAGAACCGCTGACCGGCCAGTGCCCCCGGTCGGACTCGAACCGACACTGGAGCGGGTTTAAGCCGCTTGCCTCTGCCGTTGGGCTACGAGGGCGCTCGCCAAAAGCTATTGGGATTACCCAAGTATAAACGCCGACGGGCTGGGGTCATTCCTCGCGGGTGAAGCTATTGGCGTAATCGGTGCCGCGCGCCCGCTCCCAGCTGGCCCAGATTTCCATTTCCGCTTCGGCGCGGCCCACCCAGACGGCGCCCTCCACACTCTTGCCCGGCTCCAAATCTTTATAGACCGAGAAGAAATGCTCGATCTCCAGCAGGGTCAGATTCGGCAGATCGGTCAGTTCCTTGATGCTGCTCTGCCGTTGGTCGGCCAATGGGATGCAGAGGACTTT
>JAIRXX010000020.1 GCA_031268065.1 Propionibacteriaceae bacterium | reverse complement strand
GCTGGCTACCCAGGGACCGTTATTTGGGAGTTTCCGGCCAAGTGATCGCCCCGCAGCTATATCTCGCTGTCGGCATCTCCGGCCAAGTGCAGCACATGGTCGGGGCGCGTGGGGCAAAGCTCGTTGTCGCCGTGAATTCGGACGCGAACGCACCGATCTTCGGCGAATGCGATCTGGGCGTGGTCGGAGACTTGTACCAAGTGGTGCCGGAGCTGATTCAGGCGTTGTCAGGAGTTTGACATGCCCGAGCCGGACTTTGACGCCATCGTTGTGGGAGCTGGCCCCGCTGGTTGCGTGGCTGCCACCTTGCTTGCCCGTGCGGGGCACCAAGTCGTGCTGATCGAGCGAGGTTCCACGCCCGGATCAAAGAACCTATCTGGAGGTGTCCTCTACGGGCGAGTCCTTGAAACCGTATTCCCCGATTACGCCGCAGAAGCTCCCGTCGAGCGGCGGATAACCAAGCATACGACGACTTTCCTCAATGCGGACTCGGCGGTTTCCATCGACTACTGGGCCAAGTCTTTGGCAAAGCCGGTGAATGCGGTAACGGTGCTGCGTGCCCATTTTGACGAATGGCTCGCCAGTCAGGCCGAGGAGGCTGGAGCCTTCTTGATGGCTGGTGTGCGCGTGGACGAATTGATGGTCGAGTCAGGCCAGGTGGTGGGCGTCCGGGCCGGGGAGGACGAATTGCGTACCCGATTGGTGGTGGCTGCCGACGGAGTGAACTCCTTCTTGGCCCGGGCGGTGGGGTTGCGCGGCACCCCGCGTCAGGAACAGGTGGCCCTTGGCGTCAAGGGCGTGCTCCGAATGGACCCGAAGACCATCGAAGACCGTTTCGGGGTGCGCGGCGGCGAGGGCGCTGCCCACGCCATTGTCGGAGACTGCACGAAAGGCGTTGCCGGTGGCGCCTTCCTCTACACAAACAAGTCCAGCCTCTCACTCGGAGTCGTAATGCGGCTGGATGATTTGATCGCAAAAGGTTTCAAATCGTCCGACATATTCGAACACTGCTACACCCATCCTGGCTTAGCCCCATATCTGGACGGTGGCGAATTGATTGAATATGGTTCCCACCTGGTGGCCGAGGGCGGACTGGAGATGTTGGGCGAGGTTTCCAGCGACGGTTTGATTGTGATCGGCGAGGCGGTGGGGTTGACCATCAATTCCGGATTCGCGGTGCGCGGCATGGATTTGGCCATTGGCAGCGCGATCATCGCCGCCCGACTGGCCGACGCGGCGTTGCGGCATGGGGACACCTCGGCTCAGGCGTTGGACTATCGGCAGCGGCTGCTCGGCTCGTATATCGGCCAAGATCTCAAGACTTATGCGAAAGCTCCGGCGTTTCTGCATCGCAACCGGCTCTACTCAGATTACGGAATGCTTGCGGCCGAGGTCTTCCGGGGGGTCTTCAGCCTGGACACCACTCCCCGTCAGCATCTGCTCAAATGCGCGCGGGAAGCCGTAAGGGGCAGTGGGGTTGGATACCGGAAGTTGCTGGCCGACGGGTTGGCGGGGGTGAGGTCGTTGTGACTGCGATATCCGTCCTCCCGCTCAACCAGCGTTTGGCTTTGGACCACTTCGACATCGACGATGGAGGCTCACACATCCTGGTTAACCAGGAGAGCTGTGCGTCAAGAAGTCTCGGGCCGCTCTTGGTGGCTGTCTGCCCCGCCGGCGTCTATTCGCTAAACGGCGTGGGCCAGGTGGACGTGGAATATGCGGCCTGCCTGGAATGCGGCACCTGTTTCGCCGCTGTGCCCGAGGGCACGCTCAGCTGGCACTACCCGAGTGGAAGTTGCGGGATCAGCTTCCGCGAGGGATGACATCGATTCAAGGAGGAATAATGAAAGACGCAAACGGACTGCCTTTTGGCAATCTGCAAGGTCTCAAGGTGATCAATGCCGCAGCTGTGATAGCTGGTCCATTTCTGTGCGAATTATTCGCCGAGCAGGGTGCAGACGTGATCCAGTTGGAGAGCACTGTTGTTGCCGACATGTTCCGGCTTTGGCCGCAGGCTTGGTCAATGGAGCGCCGTAACCAGCGCTCGATGACGCTCAACATTCCCTCTGCTGAGGGCAAGCAGGTGCTGGCTAGGCTGCTCAAAGACGCTGACATCCTGGTGGAGTCTGGCCGGGGTGGGACTTGGGAGAAGTGGGGCCTGGGCGACGAAGTGTTGTGGCAGATCAATCCCAAACTCGTCATTGTCCACATCTCGGGCTTTGGCCAGACTGGCGACCCCGCCTATTTGCGCCGAGCCTCTTTCGACTCCATCGGCCAGGCTTTTTCTGGTTTCATGTCGATCAACGGCTTTCCCGACCCTTTGCCGCCCTATGTCACCAAACCTTTCACCGGCGACTTCATCGCAGGGCTCTTTGGCGCGTGGGCGGCATTGGCCGCGTATATCCGGGCGCAACAGACCGGAGAGGGCGAAAGCATCGATTGCGCCCAATTCGAGTCGATAGTCCGGCTGCAGGGGAATTACCTAACCGATGGCATCAACAAAGGCGTCCAGACTCCGCGCATGGGCAACGACGACAAGGTTGGCGCTTGCAAAGGCACGCAGCAGTGCTTGGACGGATGGATCTTCATCGCCGTCGGAGGGGCTAGCGCAGTGCGGAATATGATCGACTTCTTCGGACTGTCCGATGACCCAGATTTCCAGGGGACAATCCAGTCCATAACCAGAGACCATCCTGAGCGGGCGCGTAAATTCGTGGAGAGGTTGGACGCCTTCTGTGAGACCCACACTGTGGCCGAAGTGGAGTCCACCCTTGCCCCAATGGGTGTCGCACTGAGTCCGATCATGACGTATCAGATGATGTTGGAGAATTCCCATTACCAAGTTCGAGGTGTCTTTGAGGACTGGTTGGACATCCAGAGCGGGGAGACGATGAAGGGCGCGGCGCCGGTGCCACGATTCAGCCGACGGCCATCAAGGACAGTTCGCGGTGGCGCCCCGTATGACCATGACACCCGTGAAATCCTCGCCGAGCACGGCTATGCAGATTCCGAGATCGACCAGTTATACGCCAGTGGCACTCTGAAGGCCGCCAAATAGCGTCAGCCGAAGCTCAAGAAAAGGACCACAGCGATGGGAAGACTATTTCCGCTCCTCTCCTCACCGATTCAAGTCGGCGGGGTGCGATTCAGGAATCGGATGATGACCACCTCCATGTCACCGGGTGCCGGTTACACCGATGAGGATTCCAAACCTACGCAGCGCTTCCTCAACTATCTTGAGGAACGCGCCCAGGGAGGGACGGCGCTCATCACCCAGACCATTGCGCCATTGCGGCGGACCAAAGAGCATCCAGGGCTGTCTCCGATACCGGCTGGTTACGGTGAGGAGTGCGTGGGGCATCTGTCAGCAATGGCCGAAGTGGTGCATCGCCACGGCGGATTGATCTGTGGACAGCCGTATTTCGTGCATGACTGGAAGACCAAGGTTGATGAAGACGAGAAGCCTTGGGGGCCGTCCGACATCTCAATTTTGAAATTCATGGGGCCATTCACCGCGATGAACCTGGAGCACATAGCGCTGTTCAAGCAGCATTTCCTGAATTGCGCGAAAGTCATCCGAGATTCCGGTTGGGACGCCATCGAAGTCATGGCCGGAGTGGGCGGTATCTTGAATCGCTTTATCTCTCCGGCCACCAACAACCGTACCGACCATTACGGCGGCCCACTTGAGAATCGAGTGCGGCTGGCGTGTGAGGTGATCTCCGAGCTACGGGCAATGGTCGGGCCAGACTACCCGATCTTGGTGCGCTGGTCTCCCGTCGAATATGTCAGCAGTCCGGCGGGAGAGGGCCACACCATCACAGACGCGCTGAAAGTGGTGCCGTTTTTGGAGGAAGCCGGAGCGGATTTGCACAATTTGGCTGTGGGCTGGCATGAGACGTCGGTGCCGTTGACCATTAAAACCATTCCAGACGGGCATTGGTCTTGGATTTCGCAGCGGATCAAGTCGGTGGCGAAAAAACCGGTTGTCACGGCGTACCGCCAGACTGACCCGTATGTGATGGAGCGGGTGCTTGCTGAAGGTAAGGCCGATGTCATCGGAGGTTTGCGGTATTCGATCGCCGACCCGGCTTTCCCCAATAAAGTCACCGGGGACCGTCCGCAGGAGATCGCCATGTGCATCTGCTGCAATCGCTGCCTTGATGATGTGGTCAGCCAGGAATTGCCGCTGACTAAGTGCGGGGTGAACCCACGCCTGGGCGCGGAGCTTGACATCATGGAGCCGCCGCGTGCAGACCGGCGAAAGCGCGTCTTGGTTGCTGGCTCGGGACCGGCTGGGATGATCGCCGCGTTGACTGCCAGCGCCCGAGGCCATCAAGTTACCTTGGTGGAATCCGGGCCGCGCGTGGGGGGATCGGTGAAGATGAGTTCCATCTTCTCCCCGATGCATGAACGGCTGTTAAAGCATTACCAGCTGCGCCTCAAACGGCACCCCGAGGTGAAGATCATGCTCAACACCGAGGTCACCCCGGAATTCGTGCGGCGGCAGCGGGCGGATGCGGTGATAATCGCGGTGGGTGGGGAGCCAAAGGGCATTGATGTCCCCGGAGTGGGTAAACCGCATGTGGTCACCTCCCACGACTTCCTAGATATGTTGAATGGGCGGGTGGTCAAGAAGCCGGGCGTTTTCAACGCAGTGGCGTGGCGGGCCGGAGCGCTGTTCCTCAAGCTGTATTACACACCCACGTTCGGCCGCGAGGTGACCAAGCGCAGTCCTTGGCCTTTGGGTAAATCCGTCGCCATCATTGGCGGCGGGCTGCCCGGTTGCGAACTGGGTGAATTGACTATGGAGTCGGGTCGGCGCACAGCAATTTTGGAAGAGGGCAAGAAGATCGGGTACGACGTGGGCGCATCCGAGCGTTTCCACGTGACCAGCGGCTTCAAAAAGTCTGAACTGGTTGACACTTATCCCAACACCAAGGTTACCGAGATTACCGATACCGGTGTCGTGGCGGTGCGGCTAACTCCGGAAGGTGAGCAATGCGTGGCCATTCCGGCGAAGACCGTCGCGGTGACTTTGGGTTTCCAACCGAATATGGGCCTGGCCGAGCAGTTGAGGAATATCGGCGTCGAGGTGTACGCCGTGGGCGATTGCCACCGCCCAGGCCGGATAGCCGATGCCACCAAGGCCGGATATCAGGCCGGAATGGAGGTCTGAATCGTGGACGAACCGGTATATCTCAGCAAGTCTGGGCAGATCGCTGTGATCACGCTGAACCAACCCGCCAAGAAGAACGCCATATCGGCGGCCATGATGGATATCTTGGTTGACACCCTGCGCCGCTGCGACGTCGATGATGAGGTTCGGGTAATCATCCTGCGTGGAGAGGGAGAGAATTTCTCCGCAGGCGGAGACCTGGATCAGAAAGTGCCCGGTGCGGACACCGTTGAGGGCAAATGCGCCATCCTGCAGCATTATCTGTGGGCGGTCCAAGCGTTGCGTGAAGTGGGCAAACCGGTTATCGCTATGGCTGATGGCTATGTGGTCGGCGGCGCGTTCAGCCTGTTGCTCGCCTGTGACCTAGTAGTCGTGTCGGACCGGGTAAAAGTGGTCCCGGCATTCATCTCGATAGGAATCATCCCAGAGATGGGCTTGATGAAGTTGCTGCCCGCTGCTGTGGGGGAGAAATTGGCGAAAGAAATTCTCTTCTTGAACAAGCGCCTAGGTAGTGAAGACTTGCTGCGCTTGGGGATCGCAAACCGGGTGTTCCCAGCGAACGAGTTGGCCGCTCGGACTGAGGACTTCGCCCGTGAATTGGCGGCGCAGCCAAATCTGTCCATCCAACTCAGCAAGCGAATCATGAACGCCGCCAGCGATGTCGGCCTCGACCAAGTGATGCGCGCGGAGGCGACCAGTTCGCCGCTGTGCTCGCTGAGCGCCGAATTCGCTGAGGTAGCCAGGCGTTTCGCAAAGTGAAGCCGCATCCAGGAGCAGGGAGGAGGAATTCGATGCAATGTCGCTCGATGATCGAGCCGCTGATTCAGCGGGCTGTGCGGCACCCTGATCGAACCGCCTTGGTCTATCAGGATCAGACGCTCAGCTATGCCGAATTGCTGGAGCAGGTGAATCGTTTCGCCCGGGCGCTGAGCCGACTGGGAGTGGGCGCCGCTGATCGGGTTGGGTATGTCTTGGAGAACCGGCTGGAGATAGTTGCAGTTTTCTATGCCATCCAAGCCATTGGAGCGGTAGCCGTCCCGATCAATATTAGGTCCATCGCGCCGGAGATCGCCTGTCTCTCGCGCGCGGTCGGGGCCAAGGCTGTGGTCTATTCCAAACTGCGCCGCGAACAGGTTGCCGAGGCAGAGAAGGAGATGGGCCGGGTCGAATTGATCTGCGTAGACCCGCTTCCCGGTGGGCAAGATCTGCCAACGCTCGCTGAGGACGAATCGAGCGCTGAATTCTCCGGTCCGCGCGCTACGACAGCGCTCTCCCGGATCCAATTCACTGGCGGCTCCACCGGGACGCCTAAGGGCGCGATGCGCACCCACCAGGCGGATCTGATCAATATTGATGGGACCGCCCAAGCTTGCTTCCTCACCGGGGCCGAGCCGAAAACTGTCCTCATCCAATGCCCATTGGAGCACCACGGAGGCCATGCCTGGCTCACCGCGTCGATTGCTTTCGGTGCGACTGTCGTGATCTGTGGGGCGTTTGACCCCCAGCGGGTGCTGCAAGCCATTGAACGGCATCGGGTTACCCACGCCATCATGCTGCCGCCGACTACTTACTTGCGGCTGATGGAGTATCCAGACATCGACCGCTACGACCTGTCCTCACTGCGAGTCCTGCAAACCTCCGCCGGAGCCGCCTCCAAACATTTCGTCGCCCAGGTTTATCGCCATTTCCCGAATTGCCTGATCAATTACGGCTGGGGCCAGACCGAATCCGGGCTGGGGTCTACCTTGGTGCTGAGCCGGGGGTTGCTGGCCAAGGACGATCCAAAACTCGGCTCCA
>JAIRXX010000015.1 GCA_031268065.1 Propionibacteriaceae bacterium | reverse complement strand
AACCGCTGGATTGGGCTGTGGCCGATCCTCTACGGGGACCAGCTTCGCCAGGCGGTCCTCGACGCCTGGATTCAATTCGGCACGCTGAATTTGGCGCAGCTGCCGGAAGCGGAGAGTGGGCAGGAGGCGGCGCATGGCTAAGGCAGTTGTCATCGGCGCGGGGCTGGCCGGGCTGACTGCGGCGATCCGGCTTGGTGAAGTCGGCTTCAACGTGACGCTGCTGGCCGCGGGCTACGGCGGCTTGCCGCTGTCTCCGGGAACGGTCGACGTCTTCGGCTATGCGCCAAAGCAGGTTGCCGACCCGCTGCAAGCCGCCAGCGAAGCGCCGCCGCCGCACCCCTACGCAGTGATCGGCGCCGAACGGCTGCGTTCCGGATTGGAGTGGATCGCCAATTCGCTGGGGCCGGAATTCCTCGTCGGCGCAATTGACCGCAACTGGCTGCTTCCCACCGCCGCCGGGGCTTTGCGGCCTACTTGCCTGGCCCCGCCCAGCATGGCCGCCGGACAAGGCCAAGTCGATGCCGTCATCGGATTTGCCCAGCTCAAAGACTTCCCCGCCGCGTTGGTCGCCGGGAATCTCGGGGCCAGGCCGGTGATACTGGACTTCCCGGCCCGCGACGCCGAGGCCGAGTGCAGCTCGGTGGTCTACGCCAGGGCATTTGACGATCCCGGCTTCCGGGAGCGCTTCGCCGCCGCCGCGCGGCCATTGCTGCGCCCTGGCGAGCGGGTGGCGCTGCCAGCGGTGCTCGGTTCGCGCGACACCCATCCGGTCCGAGAGGTCTCCGGCCTGCTGCAGGCCGAGGTCTTCGAGGTCGCCACTGTGCCGCCGAGCGTACCCGGCTTGCGGTTGAACGCGGCGCTGCTGGCTCGCGCGCGTGCTGCCGGAGTGAGGATGGTCAACGGCTCGCGGGCCGTTGGATTCAGCGTGGACAAAGACCGGATCAGCGCCGTCGAAGTCGCTGCGGCGGGCAGCCCGGAATTCCTGCGGGCGGATGCCTTTGTCTTGGCCACTGGCGGATTCGAGTCGCAGGGGCTGGTGATGGATTCCCACGGCGTCATCAGCGAGCCGCTTTTCGGATTGCCGGTCGCCGCGCCGCAAGCCGCCGCTTTCGCCGCCGACTTCTGGGCCGACCACCCGCTGCTGCGGGCCGGGGTGCGGGTGGATTCTGAGTTGCGCCCGGTGGACGCCGATGCTGGGCCGGTCCACTCAAATCTGCGTGCCGTCGGCGGTGTCATCGGCGGCGCGAACCGCATCCGGGAACTGTCCGGCGACGGCATCGCCATCGGGTCGGCCTGGGCGGCTGCCGAGTCGCTGAGGAGAATGAAATGACAGAACTCGTCGGCCACGACTTTGCCCGGGCCAGCCTGGACCACTGCCTGAAATGCACGATCTGCGAGACGCAGTGCCCAGTGGCTGCGGTGACCCCGCTCTTCCCCGGACCCAAATACGTCGGCCCGCAGGCCGAGCGTTTCCGGGCTGGATTGTCAGTGGATGCCAGCGTCGATTACTGCTCCAGTTGCGGCACCTGCACCCTGGTCTGTCCGCAAGGGGTGCAGATCGCCGAATTGAATTCGCAGGCCAGGGCGGCGATGAAAGCCAAGCACATGCCGCCCCGCGACCGGCTCATCTCGCAGACGACGTTGATGGGCGCGGTGATGACCCCCTTCGCCCCGCTGGCGAATTGGGCGTTGGGCAATAGGCCGATCCGGACTGTTGTCGAGCACACTTTCGGCATCCACCGCGATGCGCCCATGCCGCCCGCCCAGTCGCAGAGCTTCATGGGCTGGTGGAAACGCCGTCCGCAGGTCCAACCGGACGCCCCGCGCGGACAGGTGGTTTTCTTCCACGGTTGTGCCGGTGGCTACTTTGAGGTGGAGACTTCCAAGTGCGCCGTCGAAGTCTTGGAATTCTTAGGCTACGAGGTCATCGTGCCCGAGCAGGGCTGCTGCGGCCTGGCCATGCAGTCCAACGGGCTATACCGTTCGGCTGGCGCTGCGGTGGTCAAGCTGTCCCAAAGCCTGCTGCATGGCGATCTTCCGATAATCTCTGCCTCGGGTTCCTGCACCGGGATGCTAAAGCACGAGGCGCGGGAGATCATGGGAGTCGCGGATGAGGCGGTAGCCGAGGCCGGGCGGCGCATCCGCGACATCATGCAGTTCTTGCGGGATTTGCTTGAAGCGGGCGAATTGCCGTTGAACTTCGCCCCGATCAATAAACGCCTGCTCTACCACGCGCCCTGCCAGCTTAAGAGCCAGGGCATGGGTATGCCCGCGTTGGACGTGCTTCAGCTCATCCCCGGCCTGGAGGTGGACGAGTCGGGTGTGCCCTGCTGCGGCATCGCTGGCACCTACGGGCTGAAGCGGGAGAAATACCAGATCGCCCAGGCCGTTGGGAAATCGCTGTTTGACCAGGCGAAAACCCATGACCTGGTTGTCTGCGACACCGAGACCTGCCGCTGGCAGATTCGCAAGAGCGCCGGCGTGCGGGTGGAGCATCCCATCATGGCCGTACATCAGGGGTACGGCCTGAGCGAACCCGGCGCGTTGATCGGATAGGGTTTGCGTCATGGAATGGTTGTTGCCGCTGGTGTGCGGAGTCTTGGTGGGGCTGATGGTCGGCTGTGGGATCGGCGCGTCCTGGGGCAGCGGCCAAGGCAGGCAGAAAGCCCAGTGGGAGTACTACAAGGGCAAGTATCAGTCCTCAGTGGACGCCATGCTGGCCGAAGCCGTGGTTGACCGCGAGAAATTGCGCGAATTGCGCGACTCTGGCGCTCCGGACGCGATCATAAAAGCCACCAAATTCCTCCAGCTTTCCGAGCCGGTCCCGCTACGGGCCGCCGCCGAATTCGTCAACCGGGTCTGAATCCCTGCCCCCAGAGCCAGCCTCTCCTCGCCGCTGCCAAGCCGGGTGCCCTCCGGGATGGAGCTAGCCTTTCGATTAGTGAAGCCCGAGGACTTGGCGCAGCCCGGCGTCCACCAGTTGCATCAGTGCGGAAGGCACGATTCCCGCGGCTGGCTCCCGCAGGCCGTAGCGGTTCACCGTGCTCAACTGGGTGATGTTAGCCACCGAATCGCGCGGCAGTCCCGTGGCTCCCGCCCAAGCCGGGGCCAGCTTCCGGCGCTAGGCCGCCGCCGCGTCAACGAGCTGGGCGCAGATCGAGCCGAAGTCCAGACCGGCGGCTTCGACTGCCAGCGGCACTAGCGAAGTCTCGGTCATTCCGGGCGCCGAATTCACCTCGATGAAGACGGGGGTGCCGTCGTCGCGCAGGATCAAGTCAGTGCGCGAAATGTGGCGCAGCCCCAGTTCTCGGTGCGCGGCCAGTGCCATGTCGGCGCAGGCAGCCGCGACGTCGGCGTCCAGCTCTGCGGGGGCGA
Source organism: Propionibacteriaceae bacterium (assembly GCA_031268065.1). GTDB lineage: Bacteria > Actinomycetota > Actinomycetes > Propionibacteriales > Propionibacteriaceae > Propionicimonas. The sequence continues at coordinate 1,043 of JAIRXX010000015.1, read as the reverse complement.
TGAAGCGCGTCGCGCCAGCGGTGTAACGGGCTGTGTAGTCGTAGACGCCGGAATTCGGCTGGATTTCCACAATCGGCAACGCCTGTGCGGCGCCGCCAACCTCGATCACCGCCGCCGCCATCTCCCGGCCAGAGATGAATTCTTCCACGATGGCCACATCGCCGTAGGCGAAGGCGGCGACCATCGCTTGCGGCACCTCGGCTGGGACTTCAACCTTGCTCGCGCCCAGCGCTGAACCGCTCTGCGCCGGTTTGACCATCATCGGATATCCGACGTGGCGGCCCAAGGCCTTGATCAGGTGTTGGGCACCGAGTTCGCGGAACATGTCGTGCGGCAGCACCGCCCGTTTCGGAATGGCAATCCCGGCCTTGGCTGCCAACGGGGCGCAGACCGCTTTGTTGAACGAACGGCGGCTGGCTTCCGGCGTCGAGCCGACATACCGCACATGCAGCAATTCCAGCACCTGCTGCAGGCCGCCGTCCTCGCCCACGCCGCCGTGCAGCAGCGGGAAGGCGACCGGGTTGTCCAGCGTCTCGAACAGGCCGACCAGTTCCGCGTTCACATCGGCCTCAATCACCTGGCGGCCTTGGTCGCGCAGAGCTTGGGCGACCCGGCGGCCACTGCGCAGCGAGACTTCCCGCTCGTGGGACAATCCCCCGGCCAGGACGACGATCGGGCCATTGTGTGTTGCGGTGGTAGCCATAGCTGCTCCTAGTTGATATCCGGGGCTGGACCTTGGGCCAGATTGCGGTAGTTGGTGGGGTTTGCCGATTCGATGCCGAATGTGGCATGGATTTCCTGCTCGGCGGCGATGACCTCCCCGAGCCGTTTGATGCCCTCGCTGATCCGTTCCGGGGTCGGGAAACAGAAGGACAGCCGCATGTTGCGCGCGCCCAATCCGTCGGCGTAGAAGGCGGTGCCAGGGGTGTACGCCACCCGCGCGGTCACCGCCCTGGGCAGCATCGCCTGCGAGTCTAGCCCTTCCGGCAGGGTCAGCCAGACGAAGAACCCGCCCTGGGGATGAGTCCAACTGGAGCCGGGTG
>JAIRXX010000011.1 GCA_031268065.1 Propionibacteriaceae bacterium | reverse complement strand
GCGAAGGGCCGGACGATTCAGTCGTCCGGCCCTTCGCTTTTCCCCACCATCGCGCCCGAGAAACTTATGCAAACAGTGCCGTTACATAGGGATAAAGCGCTATCCTTATGTAACGAACGTGGCGAAGGAGGGTCCGAAGATATGCGTCCAAAGCCAGACTCGGTGCCGGTCGAGCCGGTTGCCTGGGAAGATCGGCGTTGGGAGCCGAATTGGTCAGCCCCGGTTTCCCGAAGACAACGGGAGCAGGCTGGCACTGCGTATCGGTCCGCCATCATGCCGAAGATCGCTGGGCTAGACGTGTCCATCCCGACTGGGCTGATGGTGGACTTGGAGGAGGCCACTGCGGAGATCGCCAGGCTGGACACCTATCTGGCGGCGAAATTTCCCGAAGACGAGCTAGCCCCGATGCAGACGGTGTTATTGCGCACCGAGTCGGCGTCCAGCTCACAGTTAGAGAACATCAGCGTGGGTGCCCGGCAGTTGGCCATCGCGGAATTGGGCCAGATGGCGAGCCGCAATGCGATGCTGGTGGCCAGCAATGTGGCGGCAATGCGGTCGGCGCTGGAACTTGCCAAAGACATAAGCACAGCCACCATCCTCAAGATGCACCACACCTTGATGGGCCAGCAGCTGCCAGACGCCGGTAATTGGAGGCAGGGGCAGGTGTGGATAGGGCCTGGCGGGTCCATCCCGCCTACCGTGTCCTACGTCCCGCCGCGCCAAGAACTGGTGCCAGCGGCGATGAACGACCTGGCTGAGTTCATCTCCAGGCAAGACATCCCGGCCTTGGCCCATGCGGCCATCGCGCACGCCCAATTCGAGAATATCCATCCGTTCTCGGACGGCAATGGGCGCACCGGCCGTGCCCTGTTACATGCCATCTGGCGAAACAAAGGTGTCAGCCGCACCGCCATCGTGCCGGTGTCGTCGGGGCTGTTGGTAGACACTGCGGGCTATTTCGCCGCACTGGGTTCCTACCGGGAAGGCGATGCCGGGCCGATCATAACGATGGTCGCACAAGGAGCGATGGCAGCCGTGGGACAGGGACGGGCGTTGGCGGGATCGCTGCACGAATTGCTCCTGGATTGGGAGGCAAGACTGCGCACCCGTTCCGGCTCTGCGGCCAGTAGGGCGCTGAGCGTGATCCTAGGACAGCCCGCAGTAAACATCTCTATCCTGCAAGACCGCCTCGGCGTGAGCCAGCCGACCGCCTTGGCAGCGGTTAACGCCCTGGTGGCCGCCGACATTCTAAGACCGACAAGCGACAAACAGCGAAACCGCGTCTGGGTCGCCGAAGAGGCGATAGCGGTGATGGATTCCTTTGCCACATCCTTGGGAAGGCGCAACGGCCTCAGCCTGTAGCGGGTATCGCCAAATGGGGAGGGGGCCAGGCGATTCGCCTGGCCCCCTCCCCATTGCTGATTCAGTAGGTGGTACCGCAGCCGGTGTTAGTTTTGCTCAAGACCTTCGAGCGTGACGAGACTGTCCTTGAGCTGCTGGACACTCGCTTGCAAGGAAGTCAACTGCTCCTCTGCGGCAGTCTTCCTCACTGATGAGAGCTGCGACTGGTCAATGGCGGCCAGCTCGTTGGTGATCTCCTCGACGATGGCCAGATATTCCCTGACGGCGGTGACGTCACCAGCGGCAAGCTTTTCCGAATAGTCAGTGGTGGCCTTCTGCACCTTGGGCGCGCTGTTGGTTGCCCAGGCGTCGTAGGCCTTGTCGGCATCGCTGCCGCCAACGCAGGCGACCAGACCCAACAACAACGTCGCGCCAGCGACCAGTACCAACAGCTTTTTGCCTAGTGTCCTCATTGGAATCCTCCTTGTGGATGTTTGAGTGAGGCACGCCGCTCGGGTAGCGGCAGAATTGACCCGTGTGATGACATAACGCCGAATCCAATTCAGCCAGCACTAGGTTCTCAACGGCTAACCGCCACTGCAGCGGTAGCCGCGTCCTAGTCGGACTTCGCTTGGGGAAGCCCGTTATTCAGCGCTGGGCTTCGTCTTTGCCGGGTCAATGCTGACGCCGGGACTCATCGTGGAGGCGACCGTCGCCTTCTTGATGTAGCGGCCCTTGGAGGCGGCGGGCTTAAGCCTCAGCACCTCATCAAGGGCGGCAAAGTAGTTCTCCAAAAGTTGCTCCGCGCCGAAAGAGACCTTGCCAACGATGAAATGCAGATTGGCATGCCGGTCAACGCGGAATTCGATCTTGCCGCCCTTGATGTCCGTGACAGCTTTGGCGACATCCATCGTGACAGTGCCGGTCTTCGGATTGGGCATCAGGCCACGCGGGCCGAGCACCCGGCCCAGCTTGCCCACCTTGCCCATCATGTCCGGGGTGGCTACCACCGAATCGAAATCCAGATAGCCGCCTTGGACCTTCTCAACCAATTCGTCGGCGCCAACCTCGTCGGCGCCCGCGTCGATCGCCTCCGCAGCTTTGTCACCCGTGGCGAAGACGAGGACCCGTGCCGTCTTGCCAGTGCCATTGGGCAGGTTCACCGTGCCCCGGACCATTTGGTCCGCCTTGCGGGGATCGACGCCGAGCCGCAAAGCCACCTCGACAGTCTCATCGAATTTGGCTGCGGCATTCGCCTTCACCAACGCGACGGCCTGCTCTGGAGAATAGAGCTGGCCGGCATTGCGGCTGGACGCCGCTTGGTTGTAAGCCTTACTTCTTTTCATTTTGCTGATCTCCTTAATACGGCTCCCGTATGAGCCAGTTGTCAGTCGTGGTGCGGGTGTCCCCTCCCACTGATTGCGGCCTATTCGACTTCCACGCCCATTGAACGGGCAGTGCCGGCCACGATTTTCATTGCCGCCTCCACGTCGTTGGCGTTGAGGTCGGGCATCTTCTTCTGCGCGATCTCGCGCACCTGGTCGGAAGTGATCTTGCCAACCTTGTCTTTGTGCGGGCGGGCCGAGCCAGATTTGAGGCCAGCCGCCTTCTTGATCAGCTCCGCCGCTGGCGGAGTCTTGGTGATGAATGTGAACGTCCGGTCTTCATAGATCGTAATCTCAACCGGGATGACGTCGCCGCGCATGGCTTCGGTCTCTGCGTTGTAGCGCTTGCAGAACTCCATGATGTTCACACCATGAGGGCCTAGCGCCGTGCCCACTGGCGGGGCCGGAGTGGCCATGCCAGCGTTCAACGCGACCTTTACAATAGCGGCAACCTTCTTCTTAGGAGGCATCTAACGGGTCCTTCTTAACTGTTATCTATCTTGGTTTGCTAGATCTTTTGGATCTGGCTGATGGTGAGATCGACCGGAGTCTCCCGGCCTAGAATCTCAACCAACGCCTTGAGCCTTTCGCCCTTGGCATT
>JAIRXX010000005.1 GCA_031268065.1 Propionibacteriaceae bacterium | reverse complement strand
CGCGTCGATCTTCGCGGCCAGATCGACGGTGTCGATGGCGCCATCTGGCGCATTGGCGACCTGCACCACTTTAAACCCGGCCAGCGCCGCCGAGGCGGCATTCGTCCCATGCGCCGAGGCCGGGATGAGGCAGATGTCGCGCTGTGGGGAGCCATTGGCCTCGTGCCAGCCTCGAATGGCCAGCAACCCGGCAAATTCGCCCTGGCTGCCGGCATTGGGCTGCACGCTCACCGCGTCATAGCCGGTTATCGCCGCCAGCCAGCGGCACAATTCATCGATCAGCTCCCGATAGCCCAAGGAATCGGATTCACCAGCCAGCGGGTGCAGCTCGGCGAAGCCCGGATAGCTGATCGACTCCATCGCCACCGTTGGATTGAGTTTCATCGTGCAGGAGCCGAGCGGGATCATCCCCCGATCCAAGGCGTAGTCCCGATCCTGCAGCGCGCGCAGGTAGCGGACGAATTCCGTCTCGTCGTGGTAGGAGTTGAACACCGGGTGGGTCAGGTACCGGGTGCGCCGGGAATGTCCGGCGAGGTCGAATGCCGCCTGGTCCGGGTTGGCCGACGGCTGCCGGTGGGCGGCGAAGATTTCACACAGCTTGTCGGCTTCGGAATCGGTCAAATCCTCGCCCACGCTGATGCCGATCCAGTCGGCGTCGATGTGGGCCAGCAGCAATCCAGCCGCGCGGGCGTCCTGGGCGATCTTGGCGGCGGCTTTCGGCGTGTGGACCCGCAGCGTGTCGAAGAAAGACTCGCAGGCGAGCTGGAAGCCGCATTCGCGCAGCCGCCTGGCGATTTGGACAGCTTTGCCATGTATCGAATTCGCTATCTCGGCCAAACCTTCCGGCCCGTGCCAAACCGCGTAGCAGCCTGCGGCGACCGCCAATAAGACCTGTGCCGTGCAGATATTGCTGGTCGCTTTTTCCCTGCGGATGTGCTGTTCCCTGGTCTGCAGGGCGAGCCGGTAAGCCTCCACCCCGGCGGCGTCTTTCGACAAACCGACCAGCCGTCCGGGCAGCTGCCGCTCCAGCCCGGAGCGCACTGCGATATATCCGGCATGGGGTCCGCCGAAGAACAGCGGGACTCCGAAACGCTGGGTGGAACCGACCACGATATCCGCGCCCCACTCGGCGGGGGCGTCCAAGATGGCCAACGCCAGCGGATCGCAGGCGGCGATGAGCAAAGCCCCTTTGGCGTGGGTGGCGGAAGCGAGGCTCTTCAACTCGTCCAGCGCGCGGATGCGCCCATTGCAACCGGGAACCTGCACCACCACGGCGAATGGGTCACCCGCCGAGACTGCGGCGGCCAGATCGTCGGCGGTGGCCAAATCGATGGACAAGGCCTGGGTGCGGGTGGCGAGGACCGCCTGGGAATTCGGCAGCAGATCGGCGTCTAAGACCACCTGCGTCCCAGTCTTCACCGACCTTCTGGCCACCGCCACCGCCTCGGCCACCGCTGTCGCCTCGTCGAGCAGGCTGGCCCCGGCTACCGGAAGGCCGGTCAAGTCGGAGACCATCGTCTGAAAGGTCATCAAAGCTTCCAACCGGCCTTGGCTAATCTCCGGCTGGTAAGGGGTGTAGGCGGTGTACCAAGCTGGATTCTGCAGGATGCCGCGTCGAATCGGCGCGGGCGTGATCGTGCCGTGATAGCCCAATCCGATCAGCGAACGGGCGCTGTTGTTCATTCCGGCGAGTTCGATGACCCGCTGCCTGGTTTCCTCTTCCGAATGCGGACTGGGCAGTTGGGCGATTCGCTTCGTCGCCAAGATTGAGGCGGGAATGGCGCTGGCGGTGAGTTCGTCCAACGTGGCATAGCCCAAAGCGGCCAGCATTACGGCGGTTTGTGAGTCCATAGCGTCTATCACACTACAGACCGGCTCGGGTTTTCAAACGCAGTGCCGCGCCCGGCTCAACTGGCGGCTTTGGCCCGACGGCGCTGGGAGAGTTCGTCGGCCAACTCCGGCTCGTCGGCCTTCTCACTGGGGAGCAGGGCAAGGGTGCCCTCGATGTCGCGCCAGACTCCGCCCAAAGCGATGGCGAACATTCCCTGTCCCCCCTTGAGCAGGTCGATGACTTGGTTGTCGCTGACGCATTCGTACACCGACACACCGTCGCTCATCAACGTCACCTGGGTGAAATCCTCGACGCCGCGAGCGCGGAGATGGTCGATGGCCGTGCGAATCTGCTGCAGCGAAATGCCGGCGTCGATGAGCCGTTTGATTACTTTCAGGATGAGCAGATCGCGGAAGCTGTAGAGCCGCTGGGTGCCCGATCCGCCGGCCGAGCGAATCTCCGGCGCCACCAACCCGGTGCGCGCCCAATAGTCGAGTTGGCGGTAGGTGATGTCTGCCGCGCGGCAAGCCACTGGGCCGCGAAACCCGAGGTCCTCGGGGATGGGAGAGAAATCACCATCGAACAAGGAGTCCTGTTGCGCTTTCACTGCGACCTCGCTTCGAGTCATCGGTAGATACACGACGTTAATGGCCCGGTTCGGCAATGGTCAACGACACGCCGGACCTAATTTCAACCCGAACGAAGTCTCAACTCTCCCCTGAGAGTCCGTCGGAGCTGAAGTCCACCGGCTTCACTGAGTCGAGGAATTCCCGGAAACGCTCAACCTCTTGTCCCGCTTCGGAGAATACTCCGGCTGCTGCCAGCACTTTTTCGGTGCAGGTGATCCGGCAACCGGCCAAGATCGACAGCGCGATGGCGTCGGTGGGCCGCAAATTGAAGGTGTGCTTGTCAACGGTTATCTCGGCGAAGAACCTGCCGTCCTCGTAGTCGACGATGGAGACAGCCTCCAACTTGTGTTCAAAGGCAACCAGCAGATCGACGATGAGCGCCTGGGCGCAGACGGCCTCCGCCTTGGCCGCTTCAGTGGCGGCCACCACCGACGTCATCCCGTCGAAATCGGTCCAGATCGGCAACCGCCGGTCACCGCCAACCTCTTGCAGCACGATCAGCGGCGGCTCCCCACCGATATTCACGCGCAATTCGAGCAGGCGCAACTCGAGGGTGCTCATTGCGACAGATTCATCCGCAGCACCGCCGCATGGGCGTGCAGCACGAGTTGCATCACTTCACTGGGGATTTGGCGCGCGGTCGGGGTGCGGCGCAGATACGGAGTCACCGCCTGCTCGATCAGGCCGACTTCCCGCTCAGCGGCCTGCTTGACCACTCGCAAATGCCTGGCATCCATCCCATAGGGAGCCAGTTTGCGGGCGATAACCGCGATAGTGAGCTGGTCCCGGCCATAGTAGACAGTGCCGCGTCTGGGGGTGATAAGCCCGGCCCGCTCCAATTCGGCCAGCGCGGGCTCGGCCAGGCCACTGGCATTCAAGAGGTCTCGCCTGGTCATCCTGATGGCCCGTTTGGGCGGGGCGGCCTTTGTGGGGGCGACCTCTTGAACGGCGTCGGGTGCAGCGTCTGGCGCCGCTTCGCCGTGGTCGAGCGAGGCTAGATTCTCTTTGATCACCTTGAGCGGCAGGTAATGGTGCTTCTGCGCGTCGAGCACGTAGCGCAGCCGCTCAATATCCGATTCCGCATAGCGGCGATAACCGGAGGGGGCGCGTTCGGGGGAGATCAACCCCTCTGCCTCCAGAAAACGAATTTTCGAGATGGTGACATCGGGGTACTCGGCCTTCAACAAGGCCATCACCTGACCTATGCTCCGCAGCCCAATCGCCATTTACTGACCTGATCGGTTATCGAA
>JAIRXX010000290.1 GCA_031268065.1 Propionibacteriaceae bacterium | reverse complement strand
ACTTCCAAGGTCAGATTCTGACCGACGTGCAGCCAATGAAGATGGCGGCGGCGGAGAACCTGCAGAAAACTGAGGCGTGCGCCCCATTCGAGATCATTCCCGGTGTTGGCGTTCCCTGCGTGCTTAGCTTCATGGCCACCAACGATCCCGGCGCCGAGGTGCAGGGCATCGAGGACTTGAAGGCTCAGTACGAGGCGGCGCTCAAGGAGGGCAAGCCCCTCGACGAGCGCAACCAGTTGCAGGTGACGACGGCGCAAGCCAAGGCGGGCATCTGGGGCCAGCAAGACCCAGTGGAATGGGTGCCCCCGATCATGCCGACCTTCTGGAGCTTCCGGTTGATGATGTTGCTGGGCGCCGTTGGCATCCTGATCGGCATCGTCACCTTGGTCAAGGTGAAGGGCGACAAGATTCCCAAGGGCGGCAAGGGCTGGACGACGGCGATGTTCCTCGCCCCGCTGATGCCGCTGTTCGCCTCCAGCTTCGGTTGGATCGTGACTGAGATGGGCCGCCAGCCCTACGTGGTGAACGGCGTGCTGAGCACCCATGCGGCTGTCTCTCCAGGTGTAACCGCGTTGGAGTTGGGCATCACCTTGGTGCTTTACACCTTGATCTACGGCGTCTTGGCTGTCGTCGAGGTGAGCCTGATATTGAAGTACGTCAAACTCGGCTTGCCGCAGGTCAGCGAACCAGAGATTCAGACCGACGACGAAGCTCCGTTGAGCTTCGCTTACTGATAGGCAGGTGTGAAAAATGAATTTCGTGTTTAACTTCGATACGCCGCCGATCCTCTCGCCGCTGGCAGTCGTTTGGTTCCTACTCGTCGCGGTGCTCTGGATCGGTTATCTGGTCCTGGAGGGCTTCGACTACGGCGTTGGCATGTTAATCCCCTTCCTCGCCAAGAACGAGAAGGAACGCCGCGTCATGATCAACACCATCGGCCCGGTGTGGGACGGCAACGAGGTCTGGCTGCTGACGGCTGGCGGGGCGATGTTCCTCGCCTTCCCGGCCTGGTACGCCACCTTGTTCTCCGGCCTCTACCTGCCGCTGTTCCTGGTGTTGGTCGGCCTGATCATCCGGGGCGTCTCTTTCGAGTACCGCTCGAAGAACCCCGGCACGACCTGGCGCAACGCCTTCGACTGGATGGCCGCCATCGGCTCCTTCCTGGTGCCGTTGGTCTTCGGGGTTGGCTTCGCCAACTTCGTCATCGGCCTGCCGGTGGTAGCCGATCCGAACAACCCGGCGCTATACGTGGTCGCCTCCGATGCGGCGAATATCGGCGTGACCCCGTACTTCTGGGAGCTGTTCAGCCCCTTCGGTCTGCTCGGCGGCATCGCCGTCGTGGCGCTGTGCCTTTTCCACGGCCTGATCTACCTCTCGGTGAAGACCAAGGGCGAGATCAAGGACCGGGCCAAGGGCCTGGCCAAGATCGTCGGCTGCATCACCATCGTCGGCGGAGCGGTGTTCCTGATCTGCCAGAATCTGTTCTGGGCGCCGGTCTACCTGTCCGGCCTCAACTGGATTCTGGTGGCGGTGGCCGCTGTGGCGTTGATCGTGGCTTGGCTAAACGTGGGCCGGGGCTTGGCCTTCACCTGCTCGGCGGTCGCTTGGCTCGCCGTTGCGCTGGGCATCTTCATTCGGATGCTGCCCACGCTCGGCTTTGTGGACGCGGCAACGCGGACATCCTTCACCGACGCGGCAAATCCGAGCATCGACACATTGCTGGGGTTGAATATCTTTTCAGCCGCTTCGCAAGACAGCACCTTGATGATCGCGCTGGTAGCGGCGTTGATCATGGTCCCGATCGTGTTGGCTTACACGATTTGGGCTTACTGGGTGTTCCGTCGCCCAGTCGGTGTCAGCAACATTCCTGACGATATCGAGGTAGAGGCGGTCCCCGCTTAGCCTCGTCGTCGGCTTGACAATGCGAGGGGGAAAGGCCCGGTCCTTTCCCCCTCGCGCTATCTGAGCATTTGTGACGGCTTGCCGCCACGGCATTTTCCCCCAGCGGCTGGGGCTGTGGTGGAGCCGGTTATTTGTTAGCCTGATGCTTAATATTTCTATTCTGAAGAAAGCGCCCAATGGCTGGACCACTTGACAGCAATCTGTTGCGCCGCGCCCGTGCCACGCGGGGCTTTTTGATCGCTGGCACAGGCGTCGGCGCGGTGAACGCCGTGCTGACCCTCTTCGAGGCGTGGCTCATCGCCTACGCGGTCACCTTTCTCTTCCAACACGCTTGGTGGTACTCCTCGGACTTGGAAGTTGTCGAAGCTGGGCCGTGGGGGATGCTTTGGGCGATGTGGTGGCTGGGGGCGGTCTTTGCCGGGAAAGCAGTGCTCAACTGGTTGACCACCTGGCTGGGGCATCGCACTTCGGCGGCGGTGAAATCCCAGCTTCGGACTGACATCGTGAAATCCCGGCTGGCCAATCCGGTCCAGGCGCAGACTTCGACCGGTGGGTTGATAACCCTGGTCACCCAGGGCCTCGACGCGCTCGACGGCTACTATGCCAAATACCTTCCCCAGTTGTTACTCGCTGGCACCGTGCCAGTCATCATTGGGGTGGCGGTGCTCACCGCCGATTTGACCTCGGCGATTATCATCGCAGTCACCCTGCCGTTGATCCCGGTGTTCATGATGCTAGTCGGTTGGACGACGCAGGCCCGGACGGCGAAGCGCTGGGCCATCCAGACCCGGCTGTCCCATCATTTTGCCGACTTGGTGATGGGGCTGCCCACGCTGCAAGTCTTCGGCAGGGCGAAAGCCCAGGCCAAGGGGCTGCTGCAGACCGAAGCCGCCCACCGGCGGGAAACGCTGGGGACGCTGCGGATCAGCTTCCTCTCCGCCTTGGTGCTGGAATTGCTGTCCACGCTTTCGGTCGCCCTGGTGGCGGTGGTCATCGCTTTTAGAGTGGTGAACGAGTCGATGGACCTGCAGACGGCGCTATTCCTGCTGATACTCGCCCCGGAGGCCTATCTGCCGGTGCGCCAAGTCGGCACCCATTTCCACGATTCCGCCGACGGCGTTGCTGCCGCTCGGGCTGCCTTCGCGCTGATCGGTGACGCGCCCGCCGAGTCAACGGCTGCCGAATCCCCGCTTGACGCTGACTCGCCCGCCGCGCTTCAGGCTGATGGTCCGGTGCCCCGAGCAAAGCAGTTATTGGCGATCCGCCACCTCACCCATAGCTATCCGGGCGCGTCCGGGCCAGCGGTCAGCGATTTCAACCTCGACATCGCTGACGGGGAGATCGTCGCCTTGGTCGGGGCCAGCGGCTCGGGCAAGACCACGGTGCTCAATTCGGTGATGGGTTTTCTCGATCCCAGCTTAGGGACGATCACCAGCGCGGGTCACCGGGTGGGCGCCGACGCCAGTTGGCGGGAGCGGTTGGCATTCGTCGGGCAGAATCCGGGGATGATCGCCGGGACAGTGGCGGACAATGTGCGTTTGGGCTTCCCGAAAGCCACTGACTCCGCCGTCCGAGCCGCCTTGGATGAGGCTGGCGCTCCCGAATTGGCCCTGGACCACGCGGTGGGGGTTGACGGCGAAGGCGTCTCAGCCGGGGAGAAGCGCCGAATAGCCACCGCCAGGGCGCTGCTGCGGGTCATTCTGGGCCGGGCCAGGCTGATGCTCTTGGACGAGCCGACAGCGGGACTGGACGCCGACGCGGAAGCTGTCCTGCTCGGCACGCTGCGGCGGCTCGGAGTGGCCGCGCTGGTCATCACCCATCGTCCAG
>JAIRXX010000227.1 GCA_031268065.1 Propionibacteriaceae bacterium | reverse complement strand
AGCGTTCGTAGCCCTCGCCCGACAACTTGTCACCGCTTTAAGCTGAGCACAGCAGCGGAACCTCCTGCCCAAGCTCTCACCTTTCCCGATTAATCCCGGCAAGGCCGCTGGTAACACTGCCACACGCGCTTGGCTCTCGAACCACCGCGTTAGGGGTTTCCCTGGGAAAACCCCAGCCTTGGCGAAAAGGGTGGCCCTGGCAGCGGTTTGTGTCTAAGTTGAAGCCCGTGGACAACTCGAACGAACCAACGGATGTCGGCCCAGCGGTGGGTGGCGACCAAGCGATCCAGGAGAACGACCGCCAGCATGTGATAACCCTGCTGACGTCTGCCACCAACGAAGGCCTGCTCCCAGCCAGCGAGCGGGACCGCCGCACCGGCTTGGCCCGCGCGGCGGCCACTTTTGACGACTTGGTGCCGCTCACCCGCGACCTGGTTGACTTGGACCTGCAACCCACTTGGAGCAACATGCCTGCGTCCAACCTCGAACCAGCGGCGGCCACCAGCCAGCCTGGCCCAGCCGATGCCAGCCCAGATTCCAGCGATCAAGTCATCGCGATTTTCGCCGGTACCAACCGGAAGGGGAACTGGAAGGTACGGCGGAACATTTCGATCTTGGCTGCTTTCGGCGGGGTTGTGATTGACTTCTCCGACGCCACCTTCACCTCCCACGAGGTCCACATCAATTCGTTCTGCCTCTTCGGCGGCGCGGAGATCATCATCCCACCCGGCATGGAAGTGCGGGATTCGACGGTCTCCATCTTCGGCGCCACCGATTCGGGCAAACTGAAGCCCAGCCACCCAGACGCCCCAGTGTTGGTGATTACCGGATGCAACCTATTCGGCGGGATTCAGATCGCCCATCCAAAGCCGGATAAGCGCTCAATCGCCTAGCCCCGTCCCCACCTGCCGGGCGGTCTTGATCCAATCGTGGTCAGCCGGGACGAGTTTCACTTTGCCGGCCACCTCCTCCAGCGGCACCGGCTCGGTGCCTTCGCCGCGAGCCGCGACCATCACGCCGGACACTCCCTCGGCGACCAACTCGGCAGCCGCCGTGCCCAGCTTGGTGGCGAGCAGCCGATCCGCCGCGCAGGGCGTGCCGCCGCGCTGGACGTGCCCCAGGATCGTCACCCGCGACTCCAGCCCGGTGGCAGCCTCCAGCTCGCGGGCCAGTTTGAAGGTGTGCTCGCGCTGCGAATCAATCACCGAAGCCACATGGGTTTTGGCGGCCTTGATCGCCGCCGGGGCGTTGGCGGCCTTCATCAGCAGCTGGGCGGCCTCGTAGTCGGCGGCGTCCGCCAAGTCGCGCGCCCCCTCGGCCACCGCGACCACCGAGAAATTCGACCCGCGTTTGATCCGGGCCTGGATCGTCTCCACCACCGAATCCACCTGGTAGGGAATCTCTGGAATCAAGATGATGTCCGCGCCGCCAGCTATCCCGGCAGCCAGGGTCAGCCAGCCTGCGCGGTGCCCCATAATCTCGGTGAGGATGATCCGGTGATGGGAATGCGCCGTGGAGTGCAGCCGGTCAATCGCCTCGGTGGCTATCTCGGTGGCGGTGGCAAAGCCGAAAGTGGTGTCCGTTAGAACCAAGTCGTTGTCGATGGTCTTCGGCAGGGTCAGCACGTTCAGCCCCGCCTCTGCCAGCCGCAGCGCATTCTTGGCCGTCCCACCGCCGCCGAGCAGAACCAGGGCGTCCAACTCGTCGCGCTCGTAATTCTCGACGATGGTTGGACGCATGTCGCGCACCTCGCCGTCCACCAGCATCTTGTGTACTTTGTCTCGCCCAGTGGACAAGATCGTGCCGCCCATCGTCAATATCCCGGAGAGTGCGCCCGCGCCCAACTCGATGTGGCGATTCTCCGCCAAACCACGCATACCGTCTCTAAAACCGATCAATTCCATGCCGTGATAGCCGATGGCGGCCTTGCCGAACCCCCGGATCGTCGCGTTCAAACCGGGGGAATCCCCACCGGCGGTGAGTATGCCGACTCGCTTCGCCTTACCCATAACCCCTCCAAACAACTCGCTTTGCTAACCCCATTCTCTAACGAATGGGCGGGGCAACCCAAGACAGCGCGACCTGGCGGGCATAATCGAATTTGGGCTTTCAGCTTCCGATAGCGGATGATTGAGGCTCTTTGGGCACGAGGCTTGGGCGAAATCCGCTCGACGGAAAAGAGGGAAGCCATGAAGCGAATCAGTTTGGCGGCGGCAGTTCTGGGGTTGGCGCTGCTGGGCGCTTGCGCCGTCCAACCGCCAAGCCAGACACCGGTGCCCAACGCGCCCAGCACGCCAGCCGAGAGCGTTCCCGCAACGCCGACGCCACAGCCGAGCACCACCACCGCGACAATTCCGACGACGGCGATCACCCTCGGCGGGAATGTGGTGGGCAAGTTCAAATTCGGGGCCAAGGAGAGCGAAGTGCTGAGCTGGCTGGAGGCCGAGCTGGGCGAGCCGAGCGACATCTTCGACGACCCCTACTGCTACTTCACCGAGAAAAGCCCGTACTCGATGCAGGTGACCTGGGACGCTTTCACCGTCGTATTCTTGGCCAAAGACACCAAGAAGTCATCCGCCCGGACCCTACAGGCTTGGAGCTACGGGTTGATCGACGGCCTCTCGCCGCAATTCGTTTTGGCCGACGGGGCCGACCCGACGCTGAGCTTCACCCAGCTAAAGCAGAAATTCCCCAAGGGGAAGAAGAGCAGCAATCCATTGGGCGAGACGGTCTTCACCCTGCCCAACAAAATCAGGCTGACCGGGTTGAACGACGCCCCGGCGCTGATAGCCGCTGGCTACGACGACCCCAAATGCATTGAGTGACTAGCCGCCGACCACGGCGGCGATGAGCTTCTTGAGCGCCGGAAGGTTTTTGCCGAGTTGGATGGTGTTGCGCGGCAAATCCTCAATACCGGCGAAACGCCCCGGGCAGTCCGGCTGGCGGCCCAGCGCCTCCACGATGGACGCGGAGAATTTCACCGGCAGGGCGGTCTCGGTCACAATCATCGGCACTCCCGGCTGCGCGAAGCGCTTAGCCACGCTCACCGCGTCGGCTGTGTGCGGGTCGATCATAACCTGGTCTTCGGCCCAGGTGGCGGCGATGGCGGCCATCCGGTCGGCATGGGTGGACGAGTCGGCGGAAAAGCCGAAGCGCTGCCGCAATCCGGCGAACGCCTGGGTGCCGGAGAGATCGAAGAAACCGCGCCTGGGCAGTTCCACGCCGAAAAGCTGCGCCACCAGGCCGGTGTCGCGGTCGAGCAGGTCGCAGACGAACCGCTCGAAATTGCTGGCTTTGGAAATGTCCATCGACGGGGACGACGTGGCCAGCGTCTGGGCCGCCGAGCGCACCCGGTAAACCCCGGTGCGGAAAAATTCCGCCAGCACGTTGTTCTCGTTGGTGGCCAGGATCAGCTCGGCTATGGGCAACCCCATCATCCGGGCGATGTGTCCGGCGCAGATATTCCCGAAATTTCCGGTGGGCACGCAGAACGACACCTGCTGGGCGTCGTCCTCGGAGACCCGCAGCCAGCTCGCCACGTAGTAAACCACCTGCGCCGCCACCCTGGCCCAGTTGATCGAATTGACCGCGCCCAGGCTGTACCTGCGTTTGAAGTCAAGATCGCCAGCGACGGCTTTGACCAAATCCTGGCAGTCGTCAAACACCCCGTCCACGCAAATGTTGATGATCGCCGGATCGTCGATGGAGAACATCTGCGCCTGCTGGAACCCGGTCATCCGCCCAGCCGGGGAGAGCATGAAGACCCGGATTCCTTTCCTGCCGAGCATCGCGTATTCCGCCGCCGAACCGGTGTCCCCGCTGGTGGCGCCGAGGATATTGAGTTGGGCGCCGCGCCGGGAAAGCTCGTACTCGAATAGCTGGCCGAGCAATTGCATCGCCAAGTCTTTGAACGCCGCTGT
>JAIRXX010000156.1 GCA_031268065.1 Propionibacteriaceae bacterium | reverse complement strand
CCAGCGGTAGTGGGCGAAGGCGCGGTTCGCCTCGGCCATCTTATGGGTGTCTTCGCGCCGTTTGACGGAAGCGCCCAAGCCATTCGAGGCGTCCAACAGCTCGTTCATCAACCTCTCGGTCATGGTCTTCTCGCGACGCTGCCTAGAAAACATAATCAGCCACCGCATCGCCAGCGTGTTCGCCCGCGCGGGCTTCACATCGATCGGAACCTGGTAGGTGGCGCCGCCCACCCGGCGGCTCTTCACTTCGACCGTCGGACGCACGTTGTCCAGTGCCTTCTTCAAGGTCTGGATGGGGTCAATGCCCGTCTTAGTCCGGGTGCCCTCCAGTGCGCCGTAAACGATGCTCTGCGCGATGGTCTTCTTGCCATCGAGCAGAATCTTCGAGACCAATTGGGACACCAGCGGAGAGCCGTAAACCGGATCTACTACGACTGGACGCTTGGGAGCGGGGCCCTTACGCGGCATTACTTCTCCTTCTTCGCGCCGTAACGGCTGCGGGCCTGCTTGCGGTTCTTCACGCCCTGGGTGTCGAGCGAGCCGCGGATGATCTTGTAGCGCACACCCGGCAAGTCCTTCACGCGGCCACCGCGGACTAGGACCATCGAGTGTTCCTGCAGGTTGTGCCCAACACCTGGGATATAGGCGGTGACTTCCACCTGCGAGGACAGCCTCACCCGCGCCACCTTGCGCAGCGCAGAATTGGGCTTCTTTGGGGTCGTCGTGTAGACACGGGTGCATACGCCCCGGCGTTGCGGAGACCCCTTGAGCGCGGGCGTCTTGGACTTGCTGACCTTGTCAGTGCGGCCCTTGCGGACCAACTGCTGGATAGTGGGCACCGGCGAAGTATCCCTTTCGTTGGTAAATGGGCGCGTCCTTGTGAACGCTGGTGTCGTTTGCTTCCGGATTCGCGCTGCGCACAGCGCTAACCGGCACTTAAACCGGCTACCAACCCTACCTTTTCCCGCTCACCGGGTCAAAACGGGGCCAACTGGCGGCGCGGCAAAGCGGCGCTGAGTGCCGAGATCAAACTGGCAATTGAATATTGCGCCATTTTCGCCCAGACTGTCACCAAGTGAAATTTCGCCCAACATTTCGAGATGACACCAGACACCGGGGTCTGCATCACCCACAACGACCCCGTTCAACGGGCAGCGCCGCAAACAGCGGATGGAAGGAGCCACCATGCTGGACCGAGTAACCGTCACCGTCGACGGGCAAAGAGCCGAAGTCAACCAGGGACTGACCATCCTGCAAGCCTTGCAACAAGAAGGCATCCAAATCCCCTCGCTGTGCCACGACGTCCGCCTGGAGCGGTCCAACGGAAATTGCGGCATGTGCATGGTGCAGGTGGGCGAGGACAAACAAGAGGTGAAGGCGTGCATCACCCCGATCAGCGCGGGAATGTCCATCTCCACCCACTCCGACACAATCGACGCCTTCCGCAAAGTGCGCCTGGAGCAGTTGCTCACCGACCACAACGCCGACTGCCTGCCGCCCTGCCAGCAGACCTGTCCGGCGAAGATCGACATCCAGCGCTACCTGGCGTTGGTGGCCGACGGCAATATGACCGCCGCAATCCAAGTGATCAAAGACCGCAACCCCTTCCCGTCGGTCTGCGGCAGGGTGTGCCCGCACACCTGTGAAGCGGCGTGCCGGCGCAACCTGGTCGATGAAGCGGTAGCCATCAACGACGTGAAGCGCTACGTGGCCGACGTGGACCTATTCGGCGGATCGCCCTGGAAGCCGGAATTGGCGCCCGCCAGCGGCAAGCGGATCGCCGTAATCGGCGCTGGCCCGTCCGGGCTGTCCGCCGCGTATTTCAGCGCCTTGCTCGGGCACCGGGTCACCGTCTTCGAGCGCCAGCCCGCCCCTGGGGGCATGATGCGCTACGGCATCCCGGAGTACCGGCTTCCGAAAGCCACCCTGGACGCGGAAATCGACGTAATCCGAAGCTTGGGCGTGGACATCCAGTGCGGCAAGACGCTGGGCACCCACCTGCGGCTAGACGATCTGCGCCGCGACTTCGACGCGGTGTACCTGGGCATCGGCTCGTGGCAACCGACGCCGATACAGATTGAAGGCGAGGGCTTGCCCGGCGTGTGGCCAGGCATCGAATACCTGGAAAAAGTCATCAAAGACACCGATCCGGACATCGGATCGCGGGTGCTGGTCATCGGCGGCGGCAACACCGCCATCGACTGCGCCCGCACCGCCCTGCGCAAAGGCGCCAAAGTCACCCTGCTCTACCGGCGGACCCGCAACGAGATGCCCGCCGACCCCAAGGAAGTGGACGACGCCATCGCCGAGGGCGTGGAAATGGTCTTCCTCGCCTCGCCAAGCTCGATCCGGCAGACCGAAGACGGGCGTCTCTCGCTGTCCTGCCTCCGAATGGAATTGGGCGAGCCGGACCGCTCCGGGCGCCGCCGCGCCGTACCCATCCCCTATAGCGAATTCCTCGTCCCGGCTGACTCGATAATCAGCGCCATCGGCCAATCGACCAACACCCAATTCCTCTACGACGACCTCCCGGTGCGGCTGAACCCGCAGGGCAACATTGAGACCGCCGGACGCACGCTGGAGACTTCGGAGAATAAAATCTTCGCCGGTGGCGATTGCGTCACCGGCCCAGCCACCGTCATTCAGGCCGTGGCGGCGGGACGGGTCGCCGCGACCGCGATGGACCAATACATGGCGAAGGGATACGTGCAGCCCGAGCCGGAGGTCTACAACTGCAGCCGGGGGACGCTGGAGGAACAGCCAGCCGGGGAATACGCCAAACTCCCCAAGGCCGACCGCCACCTGGCTGCGGAATTGCCGCCCGACAAGCGGACGCGCAGCTTCCACGAGGTTTGCTCCAGCTACGACGAATCCTCGGCCCGCGCAGAAGCCAACCGCTGCCTGAAATGCGGCTGCAAGGCGCGTTTCGTCTGCCAGTTGCGCGAGACGGCCACCACCCAGCGCATCACCTACACCCCGCCGATCCACACCCGCCCGTTCACCCCGATAGAACGCGACCACCCCTTCATTGTCCGCGACCAGAACAAGTGCATCTCCTGCGGGCGCTGCCTGGCCGCCTGCGCCGAAATCGAAGGCCCAGGTGTGCTGGCCTACCAATTCCGCCACGGCAAACTCAGCGTCGGCACCGCCGACGGAAGGCCGCTGCTGGAGACCAACTGCGTGTCCTGCGGGCAATGCGTGGCCGCCTGCCCCTGCGGTGCGCTGGATTACGTGCGCGAGCGCCCAGCCGTCTTCGACGCGATCAGCGATCCGGGCAAATTCGTCGTCGGATTCGTGGCTCCCGGCCCGCGCAGCGTGCTCTCGGCGAAATACGGCGTGAGTTTCGACAAGGTGTCGGGCTTTATCGCCGGATTGATGCGGGCTATCGGCTTCGACCGGGTATTCGACTTCACTTTCGCGGCTGACCTGACCATCATGGAAGAGACCACCGAATTCTTGCACCGGGTGCAGCACGGCGGCGTGATGCCGCAATTCACCTCCTGCTGCCCCGGCTGGATCAACATGCTTGAGAAACGCTTCCCGGAGATCATTCCGCATCTGTCCAGCTGCAAATCCCCACAGCAGATGATGGGCGCGACTGTGAAAACCCACTTCGCCGAGAAGTACGGCATCAGCTTGGACGACCTTTACGTAGTTTCGATAGTGCCCTGCCTGGCGAAGAAATACGAGGCGGCCCGGCCAGAATTCGCCCCCAACGGCATCCGCGACGTGGACGCCGTGCTAACCACCAGCGAATTCATCGAAATGATCAACATGGTTC
Organism: Propionibacteriaceae bacterium; assembly: GCA_031268065.1. GTDB lineage: Bacteria > Actinomycetota > Actinomycetes > Propionibacteriales > Propionibacteriaceae > Propionicimonas. Next base: position 229 of record JAIRXX010000156.1, on the reverse strand, counting down.
GGATCGATCCGGCGAAGGTGGAGCATTCCAGCTTTGACGAGCCGTACGCGCGGGTGTCTGGCGCCGGGGTGCTCTTCGGAGCATCTGGCGGCGTGGCGGAAGCCGCACTGCGGATGGCGGTGGAAAAACTCAACGGCACCCCGGTCGATCCGCTCGAATTCCACGCCGTGCGCGGCCTGCAAGGTTTCAAGAGCGCCGAGATAACCGCTGGTGGGAAGACTGTGCGCGT
>JAIRXX010000034.1 GCA_031268065.1 Propionibacteriaceae bacterium | reverse complement strand
CGCAAGGCACGGTGGCGGCCAACGTGCTCGGCTTCGTCGATTCTGCCGGAGTCGGCAAAGGCGGGGTCGAATTGGCGCTAGACCAAGCTCTGCGCGGGACTGACGGCGTTGAGGTCTATGAAATTTCCCCAAATGGCCGCATTCCCACCGGAGGCGCGGAGTTGGTTTCGGCGCGCAATGGGGAGAGCTACCAGCTGACCCTTGACCTCGGCCTCCAATTGCAGGCTGAGCAGATTTTGGCGGAAAGGGTCAGCACCACCAGGGCGAAGTCTGGCACGGCGGTGGTGATGAATGTGAACACCGGAGAGGTGCTGGCCTTGGCCAACTATCCGACTTTCGACCCGAACAACGTCGGGGCCGCCGATCAGGACAACGTCGGCAACCGGGCGATCACCGATCCGTTCACCCCCGGCTCAGTGCAGAAAGTATTGACCTTTGCCGCGCTGATTGACGCTGGCGTGGTGCGTCCCGACGATGTGATCACTCTGCCGCCCTCGGTGAAGTACACCGGCACCAACAAGACCATCACCGACGCTTGGGCGCATGGCACCGTCAAGGTCTACGCCCGCGGCATCGTGGTGAAGTCGTCCAATGTCGGCACCGTGCTGCTCTCCCGGAAGATGGACAAGTACGCGCTGATCGACTACTACAAGTCGTTCGGGCTGGGTTCCAAGACCGGCATCGGCCTGCCTGGCGAGTCAGCCGGAATCCTGCCGACTGAGAATGTGGAGGACTACTCCCGCGACGGGATGGTCTTTGGCGGTTCTGCGATAGCGGTCACCACCATCCAGGAGGCCGCCGCCATCGCGGCGATAGCCAATGGCGGGGTCTACAACCCGCCCCAACTGCTCAAGTCAGTCATCGACTCCGACGGGGTGGCCAAAGAATTGCCCAAACAGGCCTCGCACCGGGTTGTCAGCGCGCAAGCCGCCAAAGAAGTGGTGTCGATGATGGAGGCGATGCAGGCCCACACGGTGAGCGACGTCTTCGACATCGACGGCTACCGGACGGGCACCAAGACTGGCACGGCAAAGAAATTTGACAATGACTGCAATTGCTACAAGGGCTATGTGACCTCCACCGTAGGCGTCGCGCCTGCGGAGAAACCGCAGCTTTTGACCTATGTGGTGGTGGACGATCCGAAAGCCGGTTCGTCTGGACAAGCGGTCGCCGGACCCGTCTATCGGGACATCATGGCAATCGCCCTGCATCGCTACGGTGTGAAGCCGTCAGCGAAGAAGTCGCCCAAACTGCCGATCTTTCCGCCAAACTGAGTTGGGGTAGGGCGAATGTCGCACTTGTCATTATCGAAACCCGAACGTATGGTGTTGCAGCTATGACCGGTGATGCGATGACTGCCAAAGTGGCACTTCCACCAGGCGTGGGCCAAATAACGTTGGATTCGCGCCGGGTGCGTCCTGGCTGGATGTACGCGGCGCTGCCGGGCACCTCCACCCACGGCGCAAATTTCATCGGCCAGGCCATCGCCGCCGGTGCGGCGGCGATCCTCACCGATCCGGCAGGGAAGCAAATCGCAGGCGAATTGCCGATCCCGGTGCTGGTGTCCGACGAGCCGAGGGCCGCTTTGGCCTGGCTGGCCGCCGAACTGTGCGGGCATCCGGCCCGGGAGATGCTGATGCTCGCGGTGACCGGGACCGCTGGCAAGACCAGCACCGTGGCGATGCTGGCTGCCGGATTGGCCAAAGCCGGTTACCTGACCGGCACCATTGGCACGCTGGGCTTTTTCATCGGCTCCCAGGCGGTGGAAACCGACCGCAGCACCGTCACAACTCCCGAGTCGCCCGACCTGCAATCGCTGTTGGCCCGGATGCGGGCGGCAGGAGCGCAGGCGGTGGCGATGGAGGTTTCCTCCCACGCTCTCGCCCAGCACCGTGCGGACGCGGTCAACTTCGCGGTGGCCGGATTCACCAACCTGGGCCGCGACCATCTCGACTACCACTCCAGCGTGGAAGATTATTTCCAGACGAAAGCCAAGCTGTTCACCGCAGAGCACGCCCAGGCGGCAGTGGTCAACGAGGACGACCCTTTCGGCGGCGTGTTGGCTGAACAGATCGCCCGCCGCTCCCAGTTGAGGCTGGCCACGGTGGCGATGTCCGCCGCAGCAGACTACCGGGTGGAAGTGCTGAACGTGGATGCGGCAGGGAGGCGCGAATTGCTGCTGCGCACCCCGAAAGGAAGCCATGAGTTCGGCTTGAGCCTGCTCGGGGGGTTCAACGCGAAGAACGCGCTGCTCGCCGCCGCGATGCTCGACCAAGCCGGGGTGGACCTCGACCGCGCGCTGGAGGCAATGGCCGATGTGTACGTGCCGGGGCGGATGCAGCGGGTGGAACTCGGGGAAGGCGCTCCCTATGCGGTGGTGGATTTCGCGCACACCCCAGAGACGGTACAGGCCGCGCTCACCGCGCTGCCGCCGCAATCCCGCCGCATCGCCGTGCTGGGCTGTGGGGGAGACCGTGACCGGGAGAAGCGTCGGCCTATGGGGGAAGCCGCCGCGCAGCACGCAGCGGTGGTGGTGGTCACCGATGACAATCCGCGCACCGAGGATCCGGCTGCCATCCGGGCTGAGGTGCTGGCTGGGGCTAGCCGTGCGGCGGCAACCAGCGGCGCGGAAGTGATCGACGGCGGTGGGCGCCGGGCCGCGATAGCGAAGGCATTGGCGCTGGCCGGACCGGGCGACTGGGTGGTCGTTTTGGGACGCGGGCATGAGACCAGCCAGCTCATCGGAACTGCGGCGGTCCCCTTCAGCGACCAGGCGGTAATCCAAGGGGAATGGTCGAAGGTCGGCGGCGGGGAGGGCTGATGGACGAGCGAAGCGCCAGCGAGGTGGCCAGGCTGTGCCAGGCCAAGTTGGTGGGTGACCCGAGCCGAAGCGTCGGGCCGGATGTGGTGATCGATTCGCGCCGGGTGACTCCAGGCGCGTTATTTGTGGCCCTGCCAGGGGAGAACGCCGACGGCCATGCTTTCGCCGCCCAGGCGGCGGCATTGGGCGCTGCGGCGGTGCTGGGGCTGCGCGATACAGCCACCGGCATCCCCGCTCTCATCGTTGACGACGCGCTGGCCGGTTTGAGCCGGTTGGCCGCTGGCCTGGTCGCTGAAGCCAAAGCCAACCGGTTGCGCTGCATCGGCATCACCGGGTCTTCCGGCAAGACCTCCACCAAGGATTT
>JAIRXX010000269.1 GCA_031268065.1 Propionibacteriaceae bacterium | reverse complement strand
GCCCAGCGAGGAAGAGATCAGCCAAGTCGTGGTAGACGTGGACGAATCCCAGCAGCAAGTGTGTACCCAGCTGATTCGCCGGGCGCAGTTGGCCCCCTCGCGGCAGGCCAAGAGCGCCTAGGCAATTTAGTTCTAGCAGAGGCTACTTGCTTGCCTTAGCCTTAGCCACAACCTCGTCTAGTGATTTGATGGAAAAAACAGGCTCGGCCTCGGACAGGCAGGCAATTTTGTCGCCTGAGACGGCCCAAGCACCCTCTATGGGGTTGAGCGGGGTGAAGTCGTCTTCTTCTGCCCAGTAAGTGAGTAGCAGCAGTAGATTCTTCGATTTAGACTCTTTCAGCAGCGTCGTATCTGAGTCGGCGTGGCGGACGCCATCCTTCACGCCACCGAATTGACGAACGTCGATAGTGCCGCCTGCGGCCAGTTTGCCCTTCAGTACTTTGGTGATCTTGATAGTGGAGATAGTGACAGGATTGGCGCTATCCAGCAATTCTTCCTCGGTGAGTTCTACGCCGGCTTGCGGATTTTTCGCAGGATCCTGCTCGTCGTCCATGATCGGGAATAGCAGTTCTTCGCGTGAATCGACCCAAGTTCCGAAGATTACGGCGTCTGCCGCCTCGACGGACTTCTCCAGGGACAGATATTCAATGAAGTCGCCATGCGAGACAATCGTCTTGGTAGGGGTTGGCACCTCCTGCTCAGACGCTCCGCATCCGCTCAGTGGCAGTGCGAGCAGGACAGTAGAAGCAACCAATATTACTGCTCTATTTCTCATTTGTAGCACGCTTTCACGGTAGATTTGTCAGTTGATGTGGGTGAGCCCACTGTATTTCTGTTACGACCATGGTTCATGAGCGAAGCATTTGGCGATGACGGCAATGGATTGTCAACCAATTTAAGAGCGTGGCCGAATTCGTGGGTTACAGTTGACTTCATCCAATTTGAAGACTGGGAACTTGGAGCGGCTTCGCCAAGGGTTCTAGCATTTATCTCGATTTTGAAAGACGAGCCAGGTGGGTAGTACCTGCCATAATCGGACCAAGTGTATCTGCTTGCGGTGACGCTTCTATTTGCACTGGTGCCTTTGCCGATCGAAGCTGAAACGCCAGCGCTGTTCCATCGGGTTCTAGCTGTATCGAAATAACCAACCCAAGTGTCATTTACGGCACCATATTTGACAGCGAACGAATTGGTGCTCGAACCACCGGAAAAACACGATCCGGCGGCATTGGCAGTTGGGGGCGAAGCCAGCAACGCATATAACAAAGTGATCACTGCTGTGATGGTCATCACTTTAATTTTTGTTCTCATTACACTCTCCTACTGACCAGGGACTTACCTATAACGGGAGCCTACCCCCCCCCCGTGTTCATTTATCAAGGCACTGGGGTGAGATGTCGCATGTTGTGATGTCACAGGAGACCGATGACGCCTGGGGCAGCGTGTTCTACGCACAAACCAAAGTGGGACAAAACTGCCCTCACTTCGTCGCCAGTCGCTCCAGTATGAGCGCGACATGGCTCGCTTTTGGGGGTCTGTCCCACTTTTTTGGTCGCGCGGCCGCAGAGCCGCTGTGTGCGGCGGTCGATTCACTGCCCTGTTAGGAGTCCAACGGCTTTCGGCTGGATTTGTTGGGGGCGGCGCTGATCAAGCCACTGGAACGGGCGATGCTGACGGCTACCAGGCGGTCATGTACGCCGAGCTTGCGGTAGATATTGCCGAGGTGTTTGTGGACGGTGCGCGGCGACAGGTTCAACCGGGACGCGATTGAGGTGGCGAGCATTCCCCTGGCCAGCAGTTCGAGCACTTCGCGCTCTCTGGAGGTGATGTTGAAATTCGAGTTGGCTCCCCGGCGCTGCGCGTAGGCGCGGGCCGCCTGCGGCCAGAGCGCGCTAAGCGGACGCCACGCGCGTTCCAGCAGGACTCCGTTGTCTTCGTTGTACGGCTCTGGCCTGGCAAAGGCCATTATCCGGGCGAATCCGCCATCGGGCGCCACTTCGTCGTCAGGAGGGATGTTGATCAACACGATATGGCCGACTCCCTTGTGGTGGTCCACCATGATGTGGTGGACCAGCGAAGTCGGATCGACGCTCTCCAAATATCCGATCAACGCCTGGGTCTCGTATTCGGACGGGTAGGCGGCCACCAGCTCGAAAGCGGTGTCTTTGTCCACATAGACGCTGATCGCCGCACCGACGTCTAGCGCCTTGGCTAGGTGGGAGATGATCGTTGGGTCAGCAGCCTGCCCCTCATTGATGGCGATCAAAGTTTCGGCCAATAGGTCTAGGACCATAGCGGAAGGGTCAACTGACAAGGTAACCCCCTTTCCCGGCAGCTTCACTCCACACATCATAGATAGTTCCAGATTCTAGCGTGACAGATTCGACATAATCGCCGCTGGCTACTTTCCGATACCCTCCAGCGATCCGGTGAGCTGCTTGCTGGCCGAACCAGCCAGGCAAACGACTTCACGGTCCCCGGCAGCCCAAGTATCGTCGGTCGGCAGCAGGAAGGTCAGGTCGTATTTTGACTTATTGATTTTTGCTCCAACGAAGTCAGCGAAGGCCGCCTCGCAGTACTCCCCAGCCGTCCGGGTGAGCGCCGGGTTGCCGGGATACTTCTCCGGATCAAGCTTGGTGGCGGCGAAAGCCTCCCAGTTGTGCTCGGCGGCGCAGTCGATTAACTCCAAGCGGTCAGCGACACCTGACGAAATCGGCCCGGTGCAGTCGCCTATGGTGACGGAATAGGCGTCCACGGTGCCTGTCGGCGCACCCGGCAGGCTCTCGGCGCAACCAGACAGGGCCAACGCGACACTGCAGGCGGCCAGAAGGCGTCTCACGATTCGGCTCACAGCGCCAATTCGACATTCACCCGCAGCGGGTCGCCAGCCGCCGTCCAAGAGACTTCTCCGGTGATGTGCCCCACCGAGCACAGATCAGCTGCCACCGCCCGCAACCGGTCCAGGCTTTCGGCGGGGCCGACAAACTCGGCTTTGGCGATCTCAGTCTTCATCGAGACCTTGGCCTGCGACTTCGCCCCCCGGATGCCGAACAGCGCAGCGGCCACGTCGGGCAGCAGCAGTGGATTCCCGCCGGCGGGAAGCTCGGTGGCGCTCGGCCACTGGGCGAGGTGGATGGAACCCGACTGCCACCAGGACCACGCCTCTTCAGTGACGAAGGGCAGGAAGGGGGCGAACAGCCGCAGCTGCACATGCAGCGCCATCCGCAGCGCTATCCGAGCCGAATTCGCCGCCTGGGTACCCTGCGCTCCGTAAGCGCGTTCCTTGACCAATTCCAGGTAGTCGTCGCAGAAGGACCAGAAGAAACGTTCGACGGACTCCAGCACGGAGCTGTAGTCGTAGCCGTCAAAGGATTCGGTGGCGGCGCTGACCACTGAGCGCAACTCGGCCAGCATCGCCAGATCGGCTGGATCGCTGGGCTCCTGGTCGCTGTCCGGCAGTCCGGCGCCCAGGATGAACTTGCTCGCATTCAGCAATTTCGTCGCCAGCCGCCGCCCAACCTTCATTTGCGCCTCGTCGAAGGGCGAATCCATTCCCGGACGTGCCAGCGCTGCCCTCCAGCGCACCGCGTCCGCGCCGAATTTCTCCAAGATTTCATTGGGCACGATGACATTGCCCTTGGATTTGCTCATCTTCTTGCGGTCTGGATCGACCACGAATCCAGAGATCGCGGCGAGCCGCCAAGGCAACACCCCATGCTCCAGATGGGAGCGCAGCACCCTGGAGAACAGCCAGGTGCGAATGATGTCGTGGGCCTGTGGCGCCATGTCCATCGGGAAAGCCAGCTGGAACAACTCCTCGTCGAAGTCCCAGCCGGTCGCTATCTGCGGGGTGAGCGAGGACGTGGCCCAGGTGTCCATCACATCTGGATCGGCGATGAAGCCACCTGGAGCGCCGCGCTGGTCTTCGGTGAAGCCGGGCGCAGGTTCGGTCTGGGGGTCGATGGGGAGCGCCGACTCGGCGGCGGCGATGGGGTGGTTGTAATCTGGCTCGCCGTCGGCATCGAGCGGATACCAGATCGGGAAGGGGACTCCGAAGAAACGCTGCCGGGAGATCAGCCAATCGCCGTTCAGCCCGTTAACCCAGTCGCTGAAGCGGTGCCGCATATGCTCCGGCACCCAGGCCAGTTCTGCTCCGCGTTGCAGCAATTCCGCGCGCAACGTCTCGTCGCGCCCGCCATTGCGGATATACCACTGCCGGGTGGAGACGATTTCCAACGGCTTGTCGCCCTTCTCGAAGTATTTGGTCTGCCGGACCGTCGGCTTGGGGTCGCCGACCAGCTCGCCGGACTCGCGCAGCATCGCCACGATAGCCTCACGGGCGGAGAAGGCGGTTTTTCCGGCTAGCTCGGCGAAGGGCGCGGGGTTGGTGAGCCAATCCGGGGTTTCGGACTGGATGCGTCCGTCCTTGGTCAGCACGACTCTGGCTGGCAGCCGCAGCTCGCGCCACCATTGCACGTCGGTGAGATCCCCGAAAGTGCAGCACATGGCGATGCCGGCGCCTTTGTCGGGTTCCGCCGCGTGGTGGGCGAGCACCGGGATTTCCACATCGAAGAGCGGTGATTTCACCGTGGTGCCGAAGAGCGGCTGGTAGCGCTCGTCGCTCGGATGGGCGATCAAGGCGCACACAGCCGGAATCAACTCCGGGCGGGTCGTCTCAATGTGGACTGGGAAATCAGGGGCATGGAAGGCGATCCGGTAGTAATTGCCCTTGTATTCTTTGTCCACCAATTCGGCTTGGGCGACGGCGGTCTGGAAAGTCACGTCCCAAAGCGTCGGGGCCTCGGCCAGGTACGCTTCACCCCGGGCGAGGTTGCGCAGGAAAGCCCGCTGGGCGATGCGCTGCGAATCGAGCGAGATCGTGGTGTAGAGGTGGTCCCAGTCCACGCTCAGCCCCAGCCTGCGCCAGAGGTCTTCAAAGGCCAATTCATCGACGGCGGTCAGCTGCACGCACAATTCAACGAAATTCCGCCGCGAGATGTGTACCTGCCGCTTGGGGTCCGGTTTTTCCGGAGGGGTGAAATCAGGGTCGTAGGGCACTGACGGCACGCAGCGCACGCCGTAATAATTCTGCACCCGGCGCTCGGTGGGCAGCCCGTTGTCATCCCAGCCCATCGGGTA
>JAIRXX010000166.1 GCA_031268065.1 Propionibacteriaceae bacterium | reverse complement strand
GGCCGAAATCGACTCCGCCTGCGAGTTGGCCGACTTCCTGCGCTTCAACGTCGTATTCGCCCGCCAGCTTTACGCCGACCAGCCGAACAATTCGGCCACGGTCTGGAACCGGATGGACTATCGCCCGCTGGACGGTTTCGTCTACGCGATTACCCCGTTCAATTTCACCGCCATCGCCGGCAACCTGCCCAGCTCCCCGGCGTTGATGGGCAACACCGTCATCTGGAAGCCATCGCTGCCCCAGCAGGCTTCCGCCTCGATCTTGGCGGATATCTTCATCGAGGCGGGGTTGCCCGACGGGGTGATAAACATGCTGCCCGGACATGGGTCCACCGTCTCCGACGTGGCGCTGCGGCATCCCGCGCTGGCAGGCATCCACTTCACCGGCTCCACCAGGGTATTCCAAGGAATCTGGGCCGAGATCGGGCAGAACATCTCCCGCTATCGCTCCTATCCCCGGTTGGTGGGGGAGACCGGCGGCAAAGACTTCGTGCTCGCCCATTCGTCCGCCGATCCGCAGGCATTGGTCACCGCATTGGTGCGCGGCTCGTTTGAATACTCCGGGCAGAAGTGCTCGGCGTCCTCGCGCTGCTATATCGCCAAGAGCGTCTGGGCCAAGATCAAAGACCAACTGGTTGCCGAGACCGAGAATCTGAAAGTCGGAGACGTGCGCGACTTCTCCAATTTCACCTCAGCGCTGATCGACGCCCGGGCCTATAACAAGCTGGACGCCGCGATCACCAAGGCCAAGGCCGACGGCGTGGAAATCCTGGCTGGCGGCGAGTGTGACAAGTCGGTGGGCTGGTATGTCCGTCCCACGCTGGCGCTCAGCGACGATCCGGGCAATGACATCTTCACAACCGAATTCTTCGGCCCGCTGCTGGGCATCTTCGTCTATGACGATGCCGATTACGCCCGTATCATCGAGCACATCGACCAGACCTCCTCCTACGCGCTCACCGGATCGATCATCGCCAACGACCGGGAAGCGATCAGCGAGGCCTTCTACGGTCTGCGCCAAGCTGCGGGCAATTTCTACATCAATGACAAGTCGACCGGCGCGGTTGTCGGCCAGCAGCCATTCGGCGGCGCCCGCGCCTCGGGCACCAACGACAAAGCTGGCTCGCTGTGGAATCTGATCCGCTGGGTCAGCCCGCGGGCGGTCAAAGAGGCGCTGCTGCCGCCGAAAGCCATCGGCTATCCGCATATGCGCTAGCTCAAACGGTCCGGGCCGGGGCCGTTTAACTCACAGCAGCCCCGGCCTGGGCCGTTTTTAGCTCACAGCAGCCAGGCTTCGGCTACCTGCTGTTGGAAGTCGATGCCCCGCAACAGCAGGGGTGCGGCAAGGGCTTCCAACCTCTTTCCCAGCACTGGGATGGAGACCGTAAGCTCGCCGGTGTATTCCAGCACGCAGCCGGCGCCCTCTGGGCGCAGCAGCACGCTTCCCGCCAGGGATAACGGAAGTCCGACCAATTCGACGCTGGCTTGCCCGCCGCGCTCAGCGCCGTCAGGTTCGTCCCAGATCACCTGATCGACCAGATTGACCTCGGGGCCGGTGAAAGCGGCGGCAGGGGGGACGCTGGCCAGGGTGCGCTCAGTCTTCACGCTGTTGCCGTCCACGCTCACCGAATAGCTGATCGGGCCGCTGGCCGCAGCGACTTGGCGCAGAAATTCGGGATCGGTGAGCATGTCGAAAGCCTGGGCGACGCCGCAGTTGAAGTCGTTTCGGGCGGAGAATTCCATGCCGCCATTGTCCCGGTCTTGCCAGCCGCTGCCAAACTGGCGGACCAGGGCGCGGCGGGGAGTTCTGTTTGCCGGGCGGTCTAGTAAGCTGTGTCCCGAGGCAATGCCAATGAACACTGTGGATCCCCAGCGGTTGCCAGCGACGATGCTGGCCGACCAAGAATACGCTTTTGAGTTCCTCGTACAGCTCCAGGAACGCTACCAAGAGGCGGTTGACGTACTCACCTCCAGCCAAGAGTCCGGACCATTGCGCTACCGCATGGATACCGCAGACGGGCTGGTCCGTTTCAAAATCTTCACTTTCGCCGAATTGGACCTGCACAAGGTGATTCCGCACCTGACCAGTTTGGGCGCGGAGGTGATCGCGGAGCAGCCGTTTGAATGGCGCCATGACGCCAAGACGCTGCGCAGCTACGATTTCGGGCTGCAGGTGCCGCCCCAATGGGGTGATTCAGCCGTCGCCGAGCAGCGCTTCATCGCCGCTTTCGACGCCTCCTACAGCGGGCGCTGTGAGGCGGACCAATTCAACCGTTTGGTGACCCAGGCCGGGCTCAACTGGAAAGAGATCGTCTGGCTGCGTGCCATCGGCAGGTTCTTGAAGCAGGCGCGGGTCGGCTTCAGCCAGGATTATCTAGCCGCTGCCCTTTACGGCAATCCGACGCTGGCCGTTGGCCTGGCGCGGGCTTTCACGGCTAAATTCGACGCCGGGTCGGCATTGGACGCGCAGGCCATCCTCGACGAGGTGATGGCGGGCATCGATCAGGTGACAAGCCTCGACCAGGATCGGATTTTGCGCATGTATGTGTCCTTCATCCGAGCCTGCACGCGGACGAATGCCTTCATCGGCGCCGAGGCGCTGGCCTTCAAAATAGCTTCGCGGGAATTGCCCTTCCTCCCCGAGCCGAGGCCGTTGGCTGAGATTTTCGTCTATTCGCCCAGGGTGCTCGGGGTGCATCTGCGTTTCGGAGCGGTGGCCAGGGGCGGTTTGCGCTGGTCGGACCGGATGGAGGATTTCCGCACCGAAGTGCTCGGCCTGGCCAAGGCGCAAACGGTCAAGAACACGGTGATCGTGCCAGTGGGCGCCAAGGGCGGCTTCGTCCCACAGCATTTGCCGCCAGCTTCGGATCGGGCGGCTTGGCTGGAGGAGGGCATCGCCTGCTATCAGTCATTCGTGACGGCCTTGCTCAGCGTCACTGACAACATCGTGGACGGCAAGGTGGTCGCCCCGGCCTCGGTGGTGCGCCACGACGGCGACGACCCCTATCTGGTGGTGGCAGCCGACAAGGGCACGGCGACTTTCTCCGACATCGCCAATGAAATCTCGACGCGCTCGGGCTATTGGCTCGGCGACGCCTTCGCTTCGGGCGGTTCGACGGGTTTCGACCACAAACGGATGGGCATCACCGCCAAGGGCGCTTGGGAGTCGGTGAAGCGGCATTTCGCTGAGCGGGGCATCGATCCAGGGCAGACTGATTTCACCTGCGTGGGCATCGGTGACATGTCGGGAGACGTCTTTGGGAACGGCATGTTGCTCAGCAGCCACATCAAACTCATCGCGGCATTTGACCACCGCAACATTTTCATCGATCCGAATCCCGACCCGTTGCGCTCTTTTGCCGAGCGGGAGCGGTTGTTCGCGCTGCCCAGATCGTCTTGGGCCGATTACGACAAGTCGCTGCTGTCTGAGGGCGGGGGAATCTTCTCCCGGACCGCAAAGTCGGTCCTGTTGAGCGCCCAGGCCAAGCGGGCGCTGGGGTGGAGCGGACCGGCCCGGCTGACGCCGAATGACCTGATTTCCGTCATCCTGCGCGCCGAGGTGGACTTGCTCTGGAACGGCGGCGTCGGCACCTATTTCAAGGCCGCCGCAGAGTCGAACGAGGACGTCGGGGATCGGGCGAACGACAGCGTGCGGGTGAATGGCGCCGAGGTGCGCGCCCGTTGCGCGGTCGAGGGCGGCAACCTGGGCTGGACCCAACTCGGACGTGTCGAGTATGCCCGGAACCACGGCGCGGTCAACACTGATTTCATCGACAATTCGGCGGGTGTGGACACCAGCGACCACGAGGTGAATATCAAGATTCTTTTGGACGCCGCGATCACCAGCGGGGCGCTGGACGAGGCTGACCGTGATCCGCTGTTGGCCCAGCTGCAGGACGACATCGCAGTGAGCGTGTTGCGGCACAACGTCGCCCAGAACCTCGCGCTGAGCAATGCCGCCGCCAGGGCAGGGGACATGGCTGGAGAACACGCCGGGTGGCTAAAGATGTTGGAGTCGGCGCGGCTGCTCGACCGCAAGCTTGAGCAGTTGCCGAGCGGGACGCAGATCACCCAGCGCTTGGAGGTCGGGGAGGGGCTGACCCGTCCGGAGCTGGCGGTGCTGCTCGCCTTTACCAAGATCGCGCTGAAGAAATGGATGCTGGCCAGCGAATTGCCCGACGATCCCTATCTTGCCGACCGGCTGACCGAATATTTTCCCAAAGCGTTGCGGGATCGTTTCGCATCGCTGATCCCACAGCACCGATTAGGCCGGGAAATCATCACAACGGTGGCGGTCAACAGGTTCGTGGACTCGCAGGGGATGACCGCCTACTATCTGCTCCACACCCAAACTGGCGCCGGACTGGCTGACATCGTGCGTGCCCAGCTGGCGGCGCGTTCCATCTACGCGGTTGGACGCTCGGAGGTGCTGCTGGGGCGGATGAGCGATTTGAACGCGGCGGTTGCCACCGAATTGCGGTTGGAATTGCGGCGGATGGTGGAACGGGCCACCCGTTGGCTGCTGCACAACCGGCGTTCCCCGTTGGATATCAAGGCTGCGGTGGCGGAATTCTCCGAGCCGGTGGCTGCAATCCGGGCTGAATTGGGTGAATTGCTCACCCCGAGCCAGGCGGCGCGGGCCGAATCCAAGCGGGCCTATTGGGTCAGCCAGGGCGCACCCGACGAGCTGGCCGCCGAATTCTCGGTATTCGGCTATGCGCATTTCGCCCTGGGGATCGCCCAGACTGCTGGAAGGCTGGGAGTGGACGCGGTGGCGGCGGCTAGGGTCCACACCCAGCTGTGCGCGGAGTTGAGCTTGGACGCTATGGACGCCCAGGTCTATTTCCTGCCGCGCAAGCAGCGTTGGGACGCGATGGCCAGAGCCGCGTTGCGCGACGAATTGCTGGCCGCCCAGTCCGAGTTGACGGCCCAGGCCATCGGTGAGACCGGGGTCGAGCGGCTCGATGAGCCAGCGGAATTGGTGCAGGACTGGATTGCGATGAATCCAGGGCTGGCCGAGCGGGCGGCGATGTTGCGTGAAATCAGTTCCGGCGACACCAACCTGGCTAGGATGAGCGTTGGATTGGGCCAGATCAGGGCAATACTGCGGGCGGAGTGAGATGGGTGCAGCAGGAGACGGGCGTTCGGGCCGGATAGACCTGCACACCCACTCTGAGGTCTCCGACGGCACCGACACTCCGGAGCAGTTGGTGGCGCTTGCCGCGAAGGCGGGGCTGACCACGGTGGCGCTGACCGATCACGACACCTTTGACGGTGTTGCGGAAGCGGTGGCGGCAGGGAAGGCCCACCGGATCGAGGTCTTGGGCGGAGTGGAGATTTCCACTGAATTAAATGGCATCAGCGTCCATCTGCTCGGCTATGGCGCTGATCCGGGCGACAGCGATTTGGCGGCGCAACTGGAGGATTTGCGGCGCAGCCGCACGGACCGGGTGCCGCAGATGCTGCAAGCTCTGGCGGAATTGGGAATGCCCATCGATCCAGCAGTCTTGCAGGCCGAAATAGGGGAAAGCCCGTCAGTGGGCCGTCCACATATCGCTGACGCCATGATCGTCCAGGGCTATGTGAAGAGCCGGGGCGAGGCTTTCGACGGCTACCTGGCCGTGGGTGGCCCCGCCTTCGTGCCGCGCCGCCACGCAGAGCTAGCACGGGCCATCGACCTGATCCACCAGGCGGGCGGGGTGGCGGTGATAGCCCATCCGTGGAGCAGGCAGAGCTGGCAGGTGCTCGATGAACCGGCCTTGGCCCGCTTGGCCAGCGAAAACCACCTGGACGGAATCGAAGTAGACCACCACGACCACGCCCCCGAAACCCGTGCGGCGCTGCGCGGCATAGCGCAGCGGACCGGCCTGTTGGCCACCGGCTCGTCCGACTACCACGGCGCCGGCAAAGTAGACCACGACCTGGGCAGCAACACCACCCCGCCGCAAGTCCTAGCCGAACTATTGGCCCGGATACGCGGCTAAACGGCTATCGGTCTCGCCGCTCGATTGGCCCCAGCCATTTCAGTGGCTGGGAAGAGCCGGATGCGGGCATGACGGTTTGGATCGCTTAAGGTAAAGTCACAAGCCGCGTGCAGACCGGAGGAATGATGAGCGAGATAGCGATAGACGACGTTGCCGAGCAATTGGCCAGTTCCACTTCAGCGGCTTCACTGCGGCGCAGTGTCGCCCGCAGCGAGGAGATCGAGCGGGAGATTGTCCAAAGTCCAGCCAAATTCCGGATGCTGACCGGGGACCGGCCCACTGGGAACTTGCATCTGGGCCACTACTTCGGCTCGCTCGCCAGCCGGGTCCGGCTGCAGAACGCCGGGGTGGAGACATTCGTGCTCATCGCCGACTACCAGGTCATCACTGATCGGGACGGGACCGGTCCGATCCGGGAGCGGGTGCTGAGCCTGCTGGCCGACTATTTGGCGATAGGGATCGACCCCGCCCAAACGACGATCTTCACCCACTCCGCGGTTCCGGCGCTGAATCAGCTCATGCTCCCGTTTCTCTCGCTGGTCACGCATTCCGAATTGCTGCGCAACCCGACGGTGAAGGCGGAATTGGACGCCTCGGGCGATAGGCCGATGTCTGGGCTGCTGCTCACCTATCCGGTGCATCAGGCCGCCGACATCCTTTTCTGCAAGGCGAACCTGGTGCCTGTCGGCAAGGACCAATTGCCGCATTTGGAGCAGACCAGGGTGATCGCCCGGCGTTTCGACGAGCGCTATGGCAGGGCTGATCCCAGCAAGCCGGTCTTCGGGCAGGCTGAAGCATTGCTGTCCAACGCGG
>JAIRXX010000148.1 GCA_031268065.1 Propionibacteriaceae bacterium | reverse complement strand
GCGTCCACCGAGCTTGGGGGCAGCCAATGCGACCAGAGCTCCGGCACGCGCCCCCGCAGCGCGAGCGGCGGCGGTGGTGGCGACGATCAGCACCGGCTTCTCGGCGCCTCCGACCATGGCGACAACTCCGGGAGCCTCGCCCAGCTGGTCCCGCACCTGCAGCGCCAGCCCGCGCAGATCGTCCCCTGGCACGCCTGCAAGGAATTTGCCGACCACGGTGTAGCCGCCAGCCGCGCTGGAGTCCTCAGCGAGGAGCTTGGGCGCGGTGTCCAAAAGCTGTTTGGACTTGAGCTGGGCCAATTCTTTCTGCGCCGCCCGCAAATCCGACACCAACTTGCCGATTCGGTCCACCAGCTGTTCCGGCTGGGTCTTCAAGATTTCGGCTAGATTCGCCACCATCGCCCGCTCGGCGGCCAAATGGCCGAAGGCATCGGCGGAGACGAAAGCCTCCACCCGCCTGATCCCGGAGCCGACCGAGGCCTCCCCCAGCAGCGACAACAGGCCGATCTCGGCGGTTCTCGCCACATGGGTGCCCCCGCAGAGTTCACGCGACCACGGCCCGGCCAATTCGACCATGCGGACGATCTCGCCATACTTCTCGCCGAACATCGCCTGCGCTCCCAGAGCCTTCGCCTGGGCTATCGGCATCTCGGTGGCGGTGACCTCGTAGTTGGCCAAGATTGCCTGGTTGGCGATGCCCTCCAATTCCTCCCGCATACCCTTGGAGAGGCCCTGCGGGGTGTTGAAGTCGAAGCGGAGATAGCCGGGCTTGTTGTAAGAGCCTTGCTGGTGGGTGCTCGGGCCGAGGATATGCCGCAACGCCGCGCTGACGATGTGGGTCGCCGTGTGCGCCTGGCACGATCCTTGGCGGGCAGCTTGGTCTACGCTCGCCAAGACTTCCATGCCAACGCCAACCTCGCCGTCGGCCACCTTAACCTTGTGGACGGTCAAGCCTTGCACCGGCTTCTGCACATCCAGCACTTCGAGGGTGGCGCCGCCAGCCGAAGTGATCAGCCCAGTGTCGGCATCCTGGCCGCCAGCCTCAGCGTAGAACGGCGTCTGCTGGAGAACCACCTCCACGATTTCGCCCGGCCCGGCTGACCGCGCCAGCTTTCCAGCGGCGACGATCCCGCGAATCTTCGCGTCCGCCGTCAGGTCGGTGTAGCCGAGGAAGGCAGTCTCACCCTCAGCGCGCAGCTCGCGGTAGGCCTCGACGGCGACGCTCCCGCCCTTCTTTGCCTTGGCGTCCGCCTTGGCCCGGTCCTTCTGCTCTTGCATCAATCGGCGGAATCCGGCCTGGTCCACCTCCAAGCCCGCCTCTGCCGCCATCTCCAGGGTCAAGTCGATAGGGAAGCCGTAGGTGTCGTGCATCTCGAAAGCCTTGCCGCCGGGAATCACTTTGCCCTGTCCTGCTTTGGCCTGACCTGCGGCCAAGTCGAATAGCCGGATGCCGGAGGCGAGGGTGCGCCGGAAAGCGTCTTCCTCGGCGTAGGCGGTCTGCGCCACACGCTCCCACTGCTCGGCTATCTCCGGGTAGGAAGCCTGCATCAATTCCTTGCTCACTGGGAGCAATTCGGGCAGCACCGCGTCCTGCACGCCGAGCAGCCGCATCGCCCGGATGCTGCGCCGCAGCAACCTGCGCAGCACGTAGCCCCTGGCCTCATTGCCCGGAGTCACCCCATCGGTCATCAGCATCAGCGCGGAACGCACATGGTCGGCAACCACCCGCATCCGAACGTCGTCGGCGGTGTGGCTGTGCCCGTACTTCTTCCCCGCCAACTCCGCCGCCTTGGCCAGCACCGGGAAAACCTCGTCTATCTCGTACATGTTGTCGACGTTCTGCAACAGGAAGGCGACCCGTTCCAAGCCCATGCCGGTGTCGATGTTCTTATTCGGCAGCGGGCGGGCCACGTCGAAGTCATCCTTCGCCCGAACCGCCGAAAGCTCCTCCTGCATGAAGACCAAGTTCCAGATCTCCAAGAAACGGTCCTCGTCGGCGTTCGGCCCGCCGTCCGGCCCGAATTGCGGACCTCGGTCGATATAAATCTCCGAGCAGGGTCCGCCGGGGCCGGGCACCCCCATATTCCAGTAATTGTCCTTCAACCCACGCGCCTGGATGCGCTCAGGCGGCAACCCGGCCACCGAACGCCAAAGCTCTTGCGCCTCATCGTCGCTGGGCAGCACGGTGACCCAAACCTTTTCGGCGTCGAAACCGAAGCCGCCTTCGGACTGCGGCGAGGTGATCAGCTCAAAGGCATATTTGATCGCCCCCTCTTTGAAGTAGTCGCCGAAGGAGAAATTGCCGTTCATCTGGAAGAAGGTGCCGTGCCTGGTGGTCTTGCCGACTTCTTCGATGTCGAGGGTGCGCACGCATTTCTGCACGCTCACGGCCCGATCATAGGGCGCTGTCTCGGCTCCGGTGAAGTAGGACTTGAACTGCACCATTCCCGCGTTCACGAACAGCAGCGTCGGATCGTTGTAGACCAGCGACGCGCTGGGCACGATGGTGTGCCCGCGCGCGGCGAAAAAGTCCAGAAAGCGTTGCCGTATCTCGGCGGTTCTCATCGGTATCCCTCTTTGTTGTCTTCAGCTTGTCCGGCGTCCGGAGCTAGGCGTCAATCTTCAAATTCCAGCAATTCGCGCAATTCGACTTCGCGCTCGTCCATCGCCTTGGTCAGCGTGTCGAAGAAGTCGGCGGCCCGCGCCGTCAACCCGCGTCCGGTCGCGGAAAGCTGATCTGCTATCCCTTTCGGGGTGATCCGCGCGTAAAGCTCTTTGCCCTTGAGCACCACGGCAGCGGTGAATCCGACGCCGACGGCGAACCAAAATAACCGCTTGCCCACTATTTCACCTTCTTAGTTCCCGGCTTTGCCGCCTGGCGCACGCCATAGGTCAGCGCCGCGATCTTGACCAGCGGCCCGCCCAAGGTGCTCCGAAAAGCCGTGGTGAGCTTGGCGGCGTTGTCAGTGACGGTGACCGCATTGGCGCTCACCTTGGCGACATCTTCGGTGACCAAAGCCAATTTCCCGATCTCCTCGTTGGTGGCCTGCACCGTGCCGCGCAACTCCTGCAAGATCGGCACCGAATTGTGTCCCATGGCGCGGATGGACAGGCGCAATTCTTCCAACACCCGGCCCAGCTTCAGCAGTGGGACGGCGCACAATGCCACCAAGACCACGAACGCAATAGCCGCGATCAAGCCGGCGATTTCTCCAGCACCCATAATTCACCTTCCCGGCGATTGACGATTAGCCAAGCCTAGAGCAACTCGGGGTTTGCGAGTTAGCCAGAGCCAAGTTTCGCACCTTGGGAGGGCACCCGCAAAGTACCCGGCGGTCCTAGCCCTCCTGGTCCGGCGCGGCGGACCCGGCGCCAGGCGTGTGCTTGCCCAGCAATTCTTCCAAGCGGCGCAGCCGCTCGGCCAACGCCGCCTCGTTGCCGTGCTCCGACGGCTGATAGTAGCTGGCATCGGCCAAGTCGTCGGGAAGATAGCGCTGCGGGGCAACCCCGTGCTCGAAGTCATGCGCGTATTTGTAGCCGACGCCGTGCCCGAAGCGCTCAGCGGTGGAGTAGTGGGCGTCCCGCAGGTGCGGCGGGACGAGGCCTATCCGCCCCTGGCGCACATCATCCAGCGCGGAGTCCACAGCGGTGATGACGGCATTCGACTTGGGTGCCATCGCGGCGGCGATGGTAGCCTGCCCCAAGCTCAGCCTCCCTTCCGGCATCCCGATCAGCTGCACCGCCTGGGCGGCGGCCACACAGGTCTGCAGCACCGAAGGCGCGGCCATCCCAATGTCTTCGCTGGCCAGGATGATCAACCTGCGGGCGATGAAACGCGGGTCTTCCCCGGCTTCGATCATCCGCGCCAGGTAGTGCAGCGCCGCCTGCACGTCCGAGCCGCGCACGCTCTTGATGAAGGCGCTGATGACGTCGTAGTGCTGGTCTCCGTCTTTGTCGTAGCGGACCGCCGCCTTGTCCACCGCCAACTGGAGGGCTTCGGAGTCAATCAGCACCGGCGCATCCTGCCCGCCGCGCAGCGCCGAGGCGCTGGCTGCGGCCTCTTCGAGATAGGTCAGCGCCCGGCGGGCGTCGCCCCCGGCCAGCCGGACCAGGGTGTCGCGGGCGTCGTCGGCTATTTGGTACGCGCCGCCCAGCCCGCGCTCGGATGCCAAGGCGCGAGTCAGCAACTCAACGATGTCGGCGGCCTCCAACGGCTTGAGGGTGAGTAGCAGCGAACGCGAGAGCAGCGGCGAGATCACCGAGAAAGCCGGATTCTCCGTGGTGGCGGCGATCAAGGTCACCAGCCGGTTCTCCACGGCGGGCAGCAGCACGTCCTGCTGGCTCTTGGAGAAGCGGTGTACCTCGTCCACAAAGAGGACGGTGCTGCGGCCCCTGGCCAGCTCGGCACGGGCGGTGTCGAGTTCTTTGCGCACTTGGGCGACCCCGGCGGTGACGGCGGACAATTCGACGAAGCGCCGCCCGAGGGACTTGGAGACGATGGCGGCGATGGTGGTCTTGCCCACTCCGGGCGGACCCCAGAGGAAAACCGACATCGCCTGGTCGGTCTCGGCCAGCCTGCGCAGCGGCGACCCCGCGCCGAGCAGGTGCCGCTGCCCGACCAATTCGGAGATCGTCTGCGGGCGCATCCGCACCGCCAGCGGCTCCTGCCCGGTGCGGGCGCCGGTCAGCGCCCCGGACCTGGGCGAGGCCTGGGGGTCCAGGTTCCCGAAAAGGTCTTCGCCGCCGGGACTGGTCATCGCCCCTCAGCCTCCTGCTTCGTGGCGGCGACCACCGCCGCCACACACTCACGGGCGTCTCCGCTGGCTTGCAGCCAAACGTCGATGCCCATCTTCTCCAGCATGTTCACCATCGGCGGCCCCATCCCGCCAGCCACCACCACCGTCACCTGTTGCCCAAGCAGGAAACGGGCGATGTTGGCGTGATGAGACCCATGATTTGGCAGGTCGTGGGAAACATCCCAACCAACGTCGTATTCGTCCCAACTGGCGATCTGGCCATCCTCCACTTTGGCGATGGCCACCTGCGGCGCCCTCCCCCAGTGCGGGCCAACCGATCCGCCGTCCACCGGCACACAGATAATCACCCGGCCAGCCTAACCCCAGTCGGCCCGCTGAAACCAGGATGGCACCCAAGATTCGCAGGCGCTGTGGACCGATGAACGGCTGGGAGCAAGTATCAAAGTGTCGCAAAAGGCCAAACGGAGGTGCGCTGGCGTGGACGCGCGACTCAGTGCCGAAACCGGGGAGGCGTTTTCTGGGCTACAAAGGTAGCACATATGTGCTACCTTTGTAGCATGTCTGTGGCCGTCATATCCCAACGCGAGTTGCGCAACGCCTCCGCCGCCATTATGGACCGGGTTGAGCGGGGAGAGTCATTCACCGTTACCCGCAACCGCAGGCCGGTGGCATCGCTGACTCCCGTGAACGAGAAAGATGCCGTCAATGCCCGACGACGGTTCGTCCCCGCCGCCGAGTTGGCGTCCGTGTTCAGCCCCATGCCGCCGGGCAGCTTCCGCTCTCTTCGGACCGACGCCGACGAATTCTTCGCCGATGAGGGCGACCGTGCCGAGTGAAATGCTGCCGGAAGCGTCGTTGCTGGACACGTCGGTGGTGATCGACCTTCCCGAGTATCAGGCGGCAGGCTTGCTGACCTCTGTCGTGGCGGTGTCGGCGGTGACCTTCGCAGAACTGAGCTACGGGGTGGCACTGGCGAGCACCAGATTCGAGGCGGTGGCGCGTGCCCGCCGACTGGCGGAGTTGAAGAGGGTTTTCCGGCCTTTGGCGTTCGACGCAGCTTGCGCGGACGCCTACGGCGACCTCGCAGCGCTGGTGCGCGACGCTGGCAGAGCGCCTAGGCCGAGAAGAATCGACATCATGATCGCATCCGTCGCAGTCGCAAACCGCCTTCCGCTCATGACCGCGAACCCGGACGACTTCAAAGGCATGGAGAGACTGCTGGAACTGCTGCCAACCTCTTGTCACCCGCAGCCATCTGCATGAAACCCTCATCTCACCCAGCCAAACCCTCGCACAGTAGGGAGAAAGTTTCGGCGTGGTCAACGGAATAATCCGCGCCGTCGGCCTCCCGGAGTGGGTCACCGAACTCCTCACCACTGTGTCTGACAGGGTTCTACGGCAGCAACCCGCGCTTCCGCTAGCCGTTCCTGGCCAGCGGACCCTCTCCGGTCGCGGGGATTTGGGCACCCAGGCCCTCCAGCCCATCTGGAAGCCGCCCGGCCCCACCCAGTGCCAGAGTCTCGCGCAGCGCGGCCAGAGCTTCTTCGGCCATCATCAGGTGAAGCGTCCCCATCGGGTGCCATTCGTCCCACCACAAATATTTATAGGGGTGGGGGAAGTCATAGCTGCCCAGCCAGAATTTGTCCAGAATCTCAAACCTGTACCCAGGCTCGCCATTCTTGATCTTGGTGAACAGCGAATCTGTTGAGATGTAGTGGAGGCTGACCTGGGGATGCTCGGCAGGCAAATCCCGCCCGATGATCCTGCGAGTCACGTCATTCGTTTCATCCACCAGTTTTTTCCAGCCCGCGCCGCCACCGGCCCAGGCCCCGGACAGGTATCCGGGCGCGAGCAGGACGGCGCTGGTCTCCCGAAACAAGATATGCCTGGCCCCAGCCGCGACCAGGGCGTCCATCGCCAATCGCAGATTCTGAGCCGAGACCTCGCCTGAAAGCTGGCCACCCCAGAAATCGTTCGAGCCGCCCATGACAGTGAACAACACCCGGGAAATGTCAGCGCCATTGACACCGGCGAGATATTCCCGCACCTGCCAAGCCAGCCCTGACCAGTTGACCCCCGGAGGATGAGCCTGGTTGCGCTCATCGCTCATCGCTCCCCCGAAAGCCCAATTGTCGTTATGCAGGCCCAGCAGTTGCGACAGGTATTCGACCCAAGTCCAGGTGTTGGTGTAGCGCCTGAAACCATGCCCATTGATGAAACCGTTGTCTGAAAGGCTGTCGCCGAAGGACACCACTTCGCTGAATGGGGTGCCCAGAACCTGAACATGCTTGGCCTCGCGCATAATCTGCCTTCCTCTGGTCCAACCCGGTTCGGGGTACATTTCGCCACCCGCGCCGACTGATTATTGGTTGGGACTCCTACCCGTTTGGAAGCCTACCGTCCGGGGGGTCTGCCGTCACCGGCACGCTCCAGCAGACCCCTCGAACGGGTGTTGGTTGGCTCAGCCCACCAGCTGGCTCTCTTTCTCCGGTTCGCCGGTCTTTCCCCGGAGCTTCATCCACAAGGTTGGCTTGGCCGTTTCCTCTTCCTCTGACGGCAGCCGCTTGGAGGGTATCGGCTTTCCGTTCTCGTCGTAGTCCTCTTTACGAGTGTCGTACTTCGCCGGGTTCCGCATCACCTTGATGAAGGAGATGCAGAAGATGACCAGCAGGAACACCACGGCGAAGCCCGCCAGATTGGACTCGTACTTCAGCGCGTCGGTCGTCTGGAAGGCGAGGACGAATACCACGCAGACCACGCCGATGGTGGCGCCCCAGACGATCTTGAGCCAGGTCGGCGATTCCGCGTCGTCGCCGGGATCGCCAGAGGTGCAAAGGCCGCCCAGGGCGTTGGTGTTCGCGTCGGCCCCGGTCACGAATGACACAAGGACGACGAGCAGGAACGCCGGAATCGTTATCACCGGGATGGGCAGGTTCTCAAACACCGCATACGTTGCCGCCGCTGTGCCGCTTTCCTGCATGGCTTTGTTGATGCCCAGCCCGGCCAACTCGAAGTTGATCGCCGTCCCGGAGAACAGCCCCATCCAGGCCACCGATATCAACGCGGGCACCACGACAATGACCTTGATGGCCTCGCGCACCGAGTATCCGCGCGAGATGCGGCCCAGGAAGACCGAGGTGACCGGCATCCAGGCCAGCCAGTTGCACCAGTAGAACACCGGCCACCACTTCGCCCATCCGTCTCCATCTGCGGCGGAGATGAAGAGGCTCATCTGGAAGAAGTCGGAGATGTAGGCGCCGAAGGTCTCCACCGTGAGATCTAGGACGTAGAAAGTCGGCCCGAAGATGAGCACGAATACGCCCAGGGCGATGTAGAGGCGCGAATTGAAATCGGCGAGCATCCGAATGCCCTTCATGATTCCAGCGATCGCGGAGGCGACGAAGGCGGCGACTATGACGGTTGCGACGATGACCCAGGTCACCGGCTCCGACTTGACCGCGCCACCCGTCATGCTGCTGGTGCCCTCTGCGATCAGGAAGACCGCCGAACCCATCGAGGCGGCCATGCCGATAACCAGCGCGAAGACGCAGATGACATCCACCGCTGGCGCGAGGAAGCGGCTCGTCTTGTCGCTGAGGGCGGGATAGAGCATAGAACCGACCGAATTCTCCCGCTTCATGTTGTAGAAGCAGAACGCGAAAAGGATCGCCGGGACTCCGTAGATGCACATCGGGGTGAAGGTCCATTCCAGGAAGATGTTCTCCATCATGAAGGTGATCGCATCAGGAGATTCTGGCTGGATGTGCGTCGGCGGGGCGAAGTAGTGGTACATCGGCTCCGCGCAGGCCCAGAGCAGGATGCCCGCCGCCAGGATCGTACACAGCACGATCCAGACGTAGCTGGACTGGCGCATTATCGGCTTGGCTTTGCTTCCGCCCAGCCGGACATTGCCGAACGGCGAGAAATAGGCTATCGCGATCAACACCACGACGAGGGTGGTCATGACGCTGAACAGCCAGCCGAACGAGCCGAGGGTGAAATCTGTGAAGGCCATGATCAGGGCGTTGAATGCCTCGCCGGAGACGAAGTTGATCCCGACCGTGACCGCGATCAACGCCATTGGGATGATGAAGATCGGCCATCTGATCTTCATCGGGGTGTTTTTCGATTGTTCGCTAATTTGTGTACTCATGTGTTTCTTCCCTACTTGTTGGGGATGTGTTATGTGGGTGTCCGGGTTGTTCGTTCCGGATTTCTTGATCAGCCGCAAGCCGCGTGGTCCCCGGCTTGTTGGCTCGAATCAGCATCCGCCGATGTCTCTAGCCGGGTGTTGGGAATTCGGCTGGAGAGCAACCTGCGGATCGCGGGTACCTCCTCTTCGGTGAGAATGCGTTTGGGTATGCAGAAACTGTTCTGCCGGTCAGTTCGGATGATGAAAGCCGTGCCGGACTCGATCGCGCGGGCGTCCAGATCACCGTTCAGCGGCACCGCCTGCCCGTTGTCGAGCACTATCCCGCGCCGGTAGCCGAGCTGGTAGCGATAGCTTCCCCCGGAACGGGTGACCGCACGAGCGCCCCTCCTGGCCTTGACGGCAGGCCAGTACATGACGTAGAGCATCAAGGCGGCGCAGAGCACGGTGAGCATCGAGTATTGCAGCCCCCTCGGGTCGATCAGCAGCAGCGCCAGCGAGATAGCCGCCGCCACCCCGATGGCGGCGAAGGCGGCGTAGCGCCACTTCTTGCCCCGTTTGTCGGCCAACAGGCTGAACGCCTCATACGCCTCTTGGTAGGTCAGCTCGTATCGCAGGGCGTAGCTCCGCGACTGTTCGGCCTGGCTCAGTTCGAGTAGCCGTTTTTGCTGGCTTCGTCTCATCGTGGACTCGCTTTCATTGGGCGGGTGGCCAGCTAGCCGACCACTTCGTAAAGGCGCTGGTTGGTCTCATCGAGCGCGGCTTGCAGCCCCTCGTGTATGGGTGCGAGCCGCTGGTAAAGCCGCTGGTTCGCGGCGTCGGGGGTGAACGTTGCCGCCGGGCGCACCATTGCCTGGACCGCGTCGTCGAAACTGGCGAAGGCCCCCGAGCCGACACCGGCGCAGATCGCCGAACCCAGGGACGCGGCGTTGTTGACCTCCATCCGCACCGACTCGACCCCGAAGCAGTCGGCGGCGATTTGCATCATCAGGTCTGAGCTGGAGCCTCCTCCGGAGACGATCAGACGCCGGTAGTCGGCGCCCAGCTCTTCCGCCATCGCCCGCGCCTTGCCAGCCATGCCCATCGCGATGGCCTCCAACACGGCCCGGTACAGATGCGCCCGCCCCTGGCGTCCGTCAAAACCGACGAACGCGCCCTTGCGCTGCGGAGCGTCGGTGGGAGCCAGCCAGTCGAGCAGGGCGAGCAGCCCTTCGCTTCCGGCGGGTACTTGCGCTGCTGCCCGGTTCAGATATTCCTCCGGGGACAACCCGGCCTCTTCGGCAGCCAAGGTGACCTCGCGGCCAAAGAGGTCGCGCACAAAAGAGACCGTCCACATGCCCCGGCGGATGCCGTTGCTCTCGTAGAGGTAGCGGTGCGGCTCGCAGGCGTAGTTGGTCCAGAACGCGCTGGCCGCAGGCACATGCCGCCGACCCACCGACATCGCGGCGATGTAGGTGCCCAGCGACAGCAGCAGATCGTTTTCACCGCGCAGCCCGGACCCGAGCGCCTCCACTGCTTTGTCATTCGCGGTCGCGTACACCGGAAGCCCGACAGGCAGCCCGGATGCCGCAGCGGCCTCGGCGGTTACGTTGCCGAGCAGTTCGCCGGGCAGGACGAGTTCGACCAACTTCTCACGCGGGTAGCCGCAGGCCGAGAATTCCGGTCCGTCGGGGAGCCAATCCCAGGTCTGCGGGTCCAGCGGCCACATGCCCGCGTGGTTGGCGGCGGAATCGACGCCCCGACCGGTGATCCTCCCGGTGATGTACCCCGACGAGGTGGTTGCCAGGGCAGCTTGGGGATCGTCATCCAGATAGGGCCTCCCGACCCGGGCGTCCATCCAGCTCAAGACCGGCTGGGCCAGCCGCCCGTCCGCGCGAACCATCGCCCGGCAGAACCGAATCGTACACAACCCCGCGCCGACGATCTCAGCCGGATCGCCCCGAAACGCCGCCAAAGCGCGCTTCGATGCCGCGCAGATCGAATCCCACAGGTCATCGCCAGGGTGCTCGACAACGCCCGGACGAGGGGTGTCATTGGGACGCAGCGCCTGGCGTCCGAGCGCGGCGACACGCCCCTCAAGGTCAAAAATGACCACTTTTGAACTCTGCGAGCCGTTGTCTATGCCAATGAGGTATTTGCTCATTGCTTATCCTGGCCAAGGGGGAAGATGGTGCCGGGGTTCATGACCTGGTTGGGGTCGAAGGCGCGTTTGAGACCTTCCAAGATCGGGTAGGCCGAGCCGTGCTCCTGCTTCGTCCAAGACGTGCGGTACTTCCCAATGCCGTGGTGGTGGACCATCGAGCCGCCCAGCCGCAGCGCCTCTTCCACGATGATCGCGTTGATCGGAATGTGGTACTTGGCGATCTCCTCGCGCGGGTCGCAGTTGATGTCGTAGTCGTAGACGAAGTAAAGATTCGTGCCGTTTTGGTAGCTGTGCGACGAGTGCGCCCCGAGCATGGTCAGGTCAGCCGCCGCCGGGAACTCGGCGCGAATCCTGCTCATGGTGGAGTTGTACAACTCAGCGATATTCGACCATCCGGCTGAGACCTCGGTGGTATAGCCGAGGTTGTGGTGCTCCACCATGTATTCACGCTCGGCGATTATTTTGTCCCAGCCCCAGTTGAGATTCTCGAACCAGCTCTGGATGAGGCCGTCCGCGACAGGTTCGGCGTTGATGGCCCGCACCGCCGTTTCAATCTCGTCCCCCGTCGCCGCGACGATGCCCTCCGGCCCCTCCGCGATGAAGATCAACACGCATTTCCCACGGTGGAAACCCGAGAAGTGCTGGCGGGCGTCCTCCTCGGAATACACCCGGCAGACCGACGGGCGGAAGCCATCAGTCACGACGCGGCGCACTACGCTCAGGCCGGATTCCATGTCGTCTACGAGATAGCCGAAGTACCTGTTGTTGTCCGGGTAGTGCCGGAAGAGTTTTACCGTCACCTCGGTGATGAAGCACAACGCGCCCTCATTGCCGATGACCACATGGCGGATGTCCGGGCCGGCGGCGCGGCGCGGGACGTTCTTTATCCGGGTGACGCTGCCGTCGGGGAAGACCGCCTCCAGGCCGACGACCATGTCTTCAATGCCGCCGTACAGGGTGGAGAATTGGCCGGTGGAACGGGTTGCCGTCAACCCGCCCATCTGCGCCAGCGGCTTGGACTGCGGGGAATGGCCCGTCGTCAGCCCCAGTTGCCGCACCTGGTCCTCCAGCGTCTGCAGGATGACGCCGCACTGGGCTGTGGCCTGCATGTTCACCGGGTCGATGTCGATGATCTTGTCCATCCG
>JAIRXX010000114.1 GCA_031268065.1 Propionibacteriaceae bacterium | reverse complement strand
TCTGGGCAGGCTGGGGGATTGGGCCGAGGACCAGCCGAGCCCTCAGCATTCATTGCGCGACAATAGGACGAACATCGTGTTCCACTCATCCTGGAACCCATCCACGAGGCGCGACAGGTCACATCCTCAGATCTGCCACCGAACCAAAACAAACTGAAGCCATCATGAATGCCTTTGACCATCTGAAATCACCAGCGCTCCGTGACACCAGCCATGCGTGCTCCGCGCACCGGCGTCCCGCCTAGGAGTGCTCAACGATCTACCCCGGCAGTGTCGCCGGTGAACACGGGGATTGCTCGATGCTGCTCAGTACGCATCCGGTCCTCTGGGCTGTTGCCGGTGACCTGTTCCCACTCGATGCGCTCGGCCTCTTGGTGTCCGAGTTGGGCGGCTACCGGGCTGGCGGCGGCGGCCTGGGCCGAGGTCATATCCCCGTCCCTGATGTTGGCCAGAGCTGTGGCGACATCGGGATTGTCCGGGTCGTGGCCGTCATTGTCCATAGTTTCTGCCTCCTAGGTTTGAGTCTGGCCCGGCTCGGAGGATTTGGGCAGCTGCTTCAACCAGTTGGCCGTGACCAGATCATCACCGCACAGGGCAACGATCTCGCTCGCAGAGACATCTTGCCCCAACAGTTCGCTAGCCACGATCCCTGCTTGCTCGTCAGCCTTCTCCGCCGCCGCCTGGGCAACCGCATGGGCGGCCTCGATTCGTTGCGCGCGGTCATGTGCCAGCGCCCGTAGACGGGCGCATAGCCGGTCTACGAGTCGGTCTTGTTCTATCTGCGCTTTGTACACCAAAGCTCTTCTTGCCCTCTGGTCGCGCTCGAACAACGCCATCGTGGACTTTGATGCCACATCCCCTCCTAAATCATTGGTCTACTGCTATATAGCCACCTCGGTGCCCAGAATTTGACGATCAGCGCGAGAACCCGGCAAGCACCATGCCGAATCCAAACTGCCGAGAGCGCCTAGCAACCCAGAACCAAGCACAACCACAAGGTCCAGCCGAGACAAGGCAGCCCTACCAAGACCATCATCTACAACCAGCACCTGCTCCCCCACCACCATGAGTCCAACAGTTATGCCCGACCAAATACACCTTTTGCATTCTGGTGACAAGGCAACCGATGTGGGGCTACGATTGGCGTGTGATGAGCCTGAAGAAACTATCTGCTGGGAACGGTTATCTATACCTGGTCCAGCAGGTAGCGGCTCAGGATTCCACCGGAAAAAGTGGCGTGTCGCTGGCGACTTACTACGAGCAGAAGGGCGAGTCTCCGGGGGCTTGGGTGGGCTGTGGAGTGGCTGGCATAGAGGGCCTCCACGAGGGTGATCTTGTCACCGCCAACCAAATGAAGAACCTGTTCGGAGAGGGCATCCATCCTTTCGCGCAGAAAAGGATGCGCGCTCTACGCGGGACCAAACCAACTAAGCGGCAGTTCCGTGAAGCCGTGAATTTGGGCCGTCCGTTCTATCTGATCGACCAGAGGGTGAATCCCTTCCGGCAACGCCTTTCAGAGTTGTACGCAGAATTCAACACTGCTCGCGGGCTTGACCTGAAGGCGAAAATCCCGTTCTCTGACCGCGCGAGGATGCGCACAGAGCTTGGCAAGGCCATGTTCAAAGAACAGCACGGCCGCGAGTCGCTCGGAGATGAGGAGTTGGGGTCGTTCATTGCGAAAGTATCCAGGGAATGCCGCCAGCCAGTGGCCGGATACGACCTGACGTTCTCCCCAGTGAAGAGCGTGTCATCACTGTGGGCGTTAGCTTTGACTGCTGATCCCGGCTTGGCAGCCAAGATCGAGGCCGCCCATAACAAGGCCATCAGTGACGCGCTCGGCTGGATTGAATCGTACGCCCTTTACACCAGGCGGGGGAACGGCGGGGTGAGGAAGGAGCGGACCAAGGGGCTGGTCGGAGCGCTCTTCACCCATCGAGACGCCCGCTCCGGCGATCCTGATCTGCACACCCACGTCGCAGTGTCCAACAAAGTGCAAGCCGTCTCCGATGATCAGTGGTGCGCGATAGATGGGACGGTTTTCCATAAAGCCGCAGTGACAGCGTCTGAGGTTTACAACACCATGCTTGAGCGCCACCTAGAGGAAAGTGTAGGCGTGCGGTTCGCGGCAAGGGCGAACAGCGACCCGGCGAAGCGGCCTGTGCGTGAATTGGATGGCATGTCGCAGGCACTGCTGGCGAGTTGGAGCAGCAGAGCCGCCGCGATAGCCAAAGCGACCCAGCTGCTCTCCACCAGTTTCCAAGCGACCCACGGACGCCCGCCCACGCAGGTTGAGATGCTGAAATTGGCGCAGACGGCCACATTAGACACCCGAGCCGCAAAGCATGAGCCTCGCAGCGTCGAAGAGCAAGCCGCGCAATGGTGGGAAGAATCCATCAATGCTCTCGGCGGCGAAGAACATGTCCTGAAGAGCATCGACACCGTGTTGCACCCGCAGCATCGTGTCCCGGAATGCTCAAGCCCTGACTGGGAGGCGCGAGCAATCCGTAAGATCACTGCGTCAGTTGAAACGTCAAAGTCCGCTTGGACCAGGTTTAATGTACAAGCTGAGGCTTGGCGCCAAGCCAGGTACGGTCAGGTTCCGGCATCAGCGATCCACGAAATTGTTAGCCGTCTGCACACGGGAGCAATCCTTGGGCAGACGAGGATCAGCCGGGACGTCGATGACCCTGTGGCGCATCTATTCACAATCAACCCCTACCGAGACATCGACGGAACACAGGTCTACACATCCCAGCGGATATTGGACGCTGAACAGCGCATCTGTGACGCGGCGGGCTTGCGCGGCGGGATGGCTGTCTCCGAAGTTGCCGTCGATCTGGCGCTGCTAGAAGCGCAAGCCAATGCCCCAAAGCACTTCCGACTCAACGCGGGACAGGCCATGATGGTGCGCGAGATGGCAACCTCGGGCCGCAGGTTGCAACTCGGCATAGCACCGGCAGGCGCGGGCAAAACCACAGCCATGCGCACCCTGGCGAGCGCCTGGGCGAACGAAAACGGCCACATCGTGGGACTCGCGCCATCGGCGGCGGCATCCCATGTCCTCCGCGATGCCACAGGCGTCTATTGCGACACAATTGACAAACTCGTGTTCGAGATCGAGAACGGATCGCTGCCCCAAGAATTGCAGAAGATCGGCCCCGAATCACTTGTCATCATCGATGAGGCGGGAATGGCGAACACGTTGACTCTGGACGCCGCGATCACCTGGATACTGGGCAGGGGCGCGAGCATCCGACTGATAGGCGACGACCAACAACTCGCCTCCGTCGGCGCAGGGGGCGTGCTACGCGACATCAAAACAGTCCACGGCGCTCTCAGCCTATCTGAGCTTGTCCGCTTCAAAGACCCTGCCGAGGCTGCCGCCAGCCTGGCTATCAGGTCCGGCGACACCTCATCTCTTGGGTTCTACTTCGACAACCGGCGCATCCACCAAGGCGACCTCGGCAGCTGCGCCGACCAGCTATTCCAAGCATGGATAGCCGACACCAACAAAGACCTCGACTCGATCATGGTCGCGCCGACGCTGGATCTGGTGAGCCAGCTCAACTACCAAGGACGCCTGCACCGGCTCTCCCAACAGCCCTCCGCGCCCAACGACGTAGTGGCCCTGCGTGACGGCAACCAAGCCAGCGCGGGAGACACCATCATCACCCGCCGGAATGACCGGAGACTAAGGACCAGCCGCACCGATTACGTGAAGAACGGCGACCGCTGGCTCGTGAAAGCAACCCACCCCGATGGGAGCATCCACGTAGTCCACAAAACTTCCGGTCTGGGCATCGCCCTCCCGAAAACCTATGTCGATCAGCATGTGGATCTCGGTTATGCGACCACAGTCCACACCACTCAAGGCATCACCGCCGACACCATGCACGGGATTCTGAAAGGTACCGAAACCAGACAACTCGCCTACACCATGATGACCCGTGGTGTGTCCGAGAACCATCTATACGTAGTCACAGTCTCAGAAGGGGACGAGCACTCAGCGATCTGGGCCGAGAGCCTCACTCCCCCGACTGCGAACGAGGTGCTCGAAATGACCATCTCGCGCGACCAGCCAGCGACATCAGCGACAACCATCGCCAAACAATCATCTGACCCACGGGCACAACTCGCCGCCGCTACCAGCCGGTACGTGGACGCTTTGATGCTAGCCGCAGAGCGGCATGTAGGCGCGGAATACGCTGACAGGCTTGAAGACATGATTGACGAAATCTCAGAGGGGAATGTGGTCGACCAACCAGCCTGGGCTTCTTTGCGGTCACAACTGCTGCTGGCCAAAGCCAGCGGGAAAGACCCCATAGCAGCCTACGTGTCCGCATGGAAATCCGCGCCGATCACCAACGCCGAAGACGTGGCGAAAGTGATGGCATGGCGACTGGACGGCAACGGTCGCCGCGCGGGAAACGGCCCACTCCCGTGGCTCCCTGGAATCCCCGACCAGTTGAAATCATCCCCCTGCGGCGAAGACCTGCAAGCACGGTTCAACCAAGTCAGGACAACAGCCGCACAGATCTCAAAACTCACCGCCGCCGCAAGCAAGCACCCAGCATGGGTCGCCCAACTCGGAATCACGGTTTCTGACACTTTGATAAGTGATATTGAAGTGTTCCGCGCGGCCAACGGCGTGGAACCCGCAGACTTACGAGCGACCGGTCAGCGCGGCGGCGGCATTGGCGCGAGGCGCTGGCAGAAACGCCTCGACGCGAGACTCAAATCCAACGACTCCAGTCCAGGCATGTGGCAGCCACTGTTCAACTCCGCGCCACAGATCGGGGACGACTCGTTCCTCCCATCGCTGGAAAGACGACTCTCGCATCTGTCAAGCCTCGGAGTGGACGTCCCCACCACGATCCGCCGCACACTCGCCGGGAAACCGCTGCCCGCCGAGCACGCCGCCGCCGCGCTGTGGTACCGGATCAGCAAGAACCTGTCCCCCGCCGTAGCCGCCGAATCACCTTCCGACTACCACCTATCCACACGCTGGCTCCCCCAATTCAGAGGCTCCGTGGGACCACCGCTAGCAGCGAAAGCGGAACAGTCAACTTGGTGGCCGAGCCTGGTCGCCGCAATAGAGCATTGCATGCTGAACGGCTACACCCTGCAAGCGGTAACCGCCGAAGCCAAGCGAATCCCCCCAGACACCGACATCGACCCCGCTAAAGCGATGCTGTGGCGAATCACCACAAGATGCAGAACCGACATACCAGACGAGCACCCTCACGAAGACGAAAGCCAGTCCAGCGACTACACCCCGGCCTACAAAACAGATACGATCTGCTCGCCCCTCCCCTACCCTTTCAACAATTCAGAGCCGCCGCCTGACCCTTACGAGGAAGAGCCCCTCCTGGACGACCTCACAGGCGTCCGCTTCTTCCGGCCCGACTTGTCGATCAAGCAGAAGCACCCGACACCAGAGGAGAACCGCCTCGCAGACCAGCGTATCGCCGCTCTCAACCAAGCCTCCCGAGCGTTGAATATCCCGACCAACCAGGTCGATGACTGTCTCCACTGGGTCAACGACCTCGCATTGCAGTACTTCCAGCAGTGCTGGCATGGGTCATGGGCGAGCGCATACCTGGCCCTGCGAGCAAAGGCAGATCTCACGAACCACGAACTATTCAGACCAGGATACGCGCCACCCGGCTGGGACAATCTCGTCCGCTGGCTGCGGCGCCATAAAGTCAGCCACACGCAAATGATCCAGGCAGGTGTAGCCAAGATCAACAGGGCAGGCCGAATGCAAGACGTGTTCAGGGACCGGCTGGTATTCCCAATCACCCATCAGGGGAAAATCGTCGGATTCACCGCCAGAAGAAACCCCGAATCTGCCAAGCCAGAGTCAATAGAGCCGAAATACATCAACACCGCCGAGACCGCGATCTTCCACAAGTCAGCCTGCCTGTTCGGCCTCCCCGCCGAAATCCCGCCAGACGCGGTGCCAGTGATAGTCGAGGGCGCCTTGGACGCCATCG